>JAGNPF010000277.1 GCA_017989775.1 Flavobacterium sp. | reverse complement strand
GGTTTGTCGTGCTCTAACGTCCAGTAGAAAGTGATATTCTTGTCCAGAATATTCAACTCTTGCAAAAGGAACGGTATCAAGTTCTCGAATTCCGGTTTTTTAGGACAGTCCGAGGCAACAAATGCTGGAGCATGCGGGTGAAGGTTGTGGAGCGCCTTTTGATGGGAATAGACTGTTTTTCCCTTTTGTTTGTAAAATTTGATCGGGTGTAAATAATGGCTTTCGTCGGAGCATTTTTTTAGGTAGGAAATGATTTTGGAATCCTTTATTTTTTTGGGACAAGGGATGGCATCGATCAGTTGGTCATAAACCCCTAAAATATATTTTTGTTTCATGATAATACTATTGAAAATCTTTCCTTGAATGCAACAACAAAAGGACTAAACGATAAATCTATACGAATTTTACTCTAAATAGCAATATGTAAATATATTAAATATGTGTATAATTATACGATTTAACGTAATAATAGTTTACTGTTTGTAGGGAATAGTGATTTATTAAGCTGGTTCTCGGCTTTTTGGGGAGAAACAAACCTCCTTTCTTTGTGCCTACGCTAACTTGGCGATTTCAAACTAAAACAGGTCGAATCCGATAAAGGCAATGGAGAAGGCTTGATGATTCAAATTGCCGGCGATCTTTGGAGAATGGAATGGTATGAAATAATAGGTTTTGTAGTATTATGATTTGTGGGGCTTTACTCGAGGGAAAAATGTATGAGCACAAGAAAAATAGTTACTATAATGATAGTGGGAGAAAGAGGAATAAATAGGGATGGTGCAGGGGAGGCATATCTTTGATTTTAAATAATTTTGGATGATAGCGATTATTAACAAAGAGGTGACAGAATAAAAGAGGCTGTCCTTACTTTTTGGACAGCCTCTTTTTGTGGTATTGATCCAAAATCGATTTTTTGCCAATAGTTTTGGTGATGATGTCTTTCTCCAAATCCCAACCTCGTGCCGGCGAATATTCCCGTCCGTACCAAATCATTTGAAGGTGCAAATCGTTCCAGGTTTCCTCGGGAAAAATGCGTTTGGCGTCTTTCTCGGTTTGTACCACGGTACTTCCGTTGGACAAATTCCATCGGTACATCAATCGATGAATGTGGGTGTCCACCGGAAAAGCGGGAACGCCAAAAGCCTGCGACATCACCACACTGGCGGTTTTGTGTCCCACGGCCGGCAATTCTTCCAAATATTCGAAACTTTGAGGCACTTGGCCATCGTGTTTTTCAATCAAGATTTGCGACAAACCGTGAATTCCTTTGGATTTCATTGGCGACAAGCCGCAAGGACGAATGATTTCCTTGATTTCTTCAACCGACATTTTGACCATGTCATACGGATTGTCGGCTCTGGCAAAAAGCAGGGGCGTAATTTGGTTCACGCGAACATCCGTGCATTGTGCCGAAAGCAAAACCGCTATCAAAAGCGTGTAAGGGTCTTTGTGGTCAAGAGGAATTGGAATCTCGGGATAGAGTTCTTTTAACGTATTTATAACAAACGTTGCACGTTCTGTTTTGGTCATTTTAGTTTATTTTTGAATGGTAAAGAAAAGGAATTTCAATTTCAATAGCAATGACAATTTCAATCGCAATGTCAAATCTTTACTATGTAATCTAAAATCTAAAATAAAAATGACAACATTAAAAAAAGGAGATCAAGCCCCAGCGTTTTTTGGAGTAGATCAAGACGGAAAACCACATCAACTAGAAGATTATAAAGGAAAAAAATTAGTCGTTTTTTTCTATCCAAAAGCCAACACTCCGGGTTGCACCGCAGAAGCCTGTGACTTGAGAGATAATTTTGAACGTTTTAAAGCCAATAACTATGCGCTTTTGGGCGTGAGTGCCGATGCTGCCAAAGCCCAAGCCAAGTTCAAGGAAAAATACGATTTCCCGTTTCCGTTATTGGCCGACGAAGACAAATCAGTTATAGAAGCCTTTGGCGTTTGGGGACCCAAAAAATTTATGGGAAGAGAATACGACGGTATCCACAGAACCACTTTTGTCATTGACGAAAACGGCATCATCGACGAAGTAATCTCGGAGGTTAAAACCAAGGCTCACGCTGCCCAGATTTTGAAGTAACTATTTAAGTTAATAAAACGCCGAGAAAAAAAATATTTTTCCTCGGCGTTTTTTTTTATCTAAAATCGGATGAATATAAACTAATTACTTTTCTCTGCTCCGCAAAGTCTCCGACTTTGAGGATGTGTTCGTCAGTCTGTGACTGACATAAAAGCAATAATCTAGTATAAAATATCGGTTGATAACCGAAAGCCACTGCCTCAAAGTCGGAGACTTTGAGGAGCGAGGTGTTTTTTTATTCCGCTAATCTGCTTTCAATATCCATTCTTTCGTGTAAAACTCTAACGACTTCAATTTCATTCGTTTTGTCTTTTTTAAAGAAAATTAAATGTGATTTTACTTTTGAATATTTATATGACTTTCGGATTTTTCCAAAGTCACGAGCCATATCTAAATTATCGACGATATATTCAATTTCGTCAATGATTAAGTTATAATATCGATTTGCTTGTTCAACAGACCAGTTTTCTGCGGTATAAATCCAAATATTATTAATGTCTTCTAATGCCTTTTCACTAATTATATACTCTGGCATTATTTTTCAAAATTGGCTTTTAGCATTTCAAGATTTTTATTGCGGTCAAAATTTCTGATTTTACTGCTCTGTTCACCAATTTTTAGTTCATTGATTAGAGATTTTGTTTTGTTTTCTTCTTGCTCAAAAACTCTTAAAGCAGTTCTAACAACTTCACTTACTGAACTATATTTTCCTGTAGAAATTTGTTCATTGATAAAGTTTTCAAAATAGTCTCCTAACAATATTGATGTATTTCGTGCCATAATTTTTTGTTTTCATCAAAGGTACCAATAATTGGTATTAAAATCAAATTTTTTCGTTTTTGCGCGAAAGTTACAGACAAAGTCTTTGTACTAAAGCATAAAAACCAAAGCTCACGTTGCGCAGATTTTGAAATAATCGCTAGTTCGAATAAAACAAAAACGCCGAGGAAATATATTTTTTCTTGGCGTTTTTTATGTCTAAAATCGGAAGAACATAAAACTAATTACTCGTTTCCAACATTGCATTTGGGTTGTATCCGAAAAGTGATTTTTTCTTGATGATTTCGGCAACTCCGGGAGGCAGCATCGTTTCCCAACCGGGTTTGTTTTGGCCAATCATTTTTAGTACTTCACGGGAGAAAACTTCCAAGGTTTCGGGGTCGAAGTTGGTAATGTCAACCACTTTGCCGTTGAATTTGAAAAATTTGTACAATTCCTTCATTCGAGGATGAACCCTCAATGTTTCGGAATTCATGATTTCGCCGTTTTCGTCCAACATGGGGTATAGGTACACCTTCATGTCTCGGTAGAACAATTTCCCGAAAGCTTCCAAGATGCCTCCACTCAAATGGCGATAGTATTTTTCGTCAAAAATATCCACCAAGTTGTTGACTCCCATTGAC
>JAGNPF010000276.1 GCA_017989775.1 Flavobacterium sp. | reverse complement strand
GACGATATCAGCTGAAATTGTTAAAGCGTCTTTTTCTGCTTTGGATTTGTTCCAGTCAAAAACGTTCCAATTAGCTCTCAAACCAACCATCAAAATGGGTTGAAATGAATTATCGACCATGTTCAAGCCCGGATTTCCATAACCTGCAATCCCGAAGGCGTTTATTTTGGGTAAATTGTTTTTGGAAATCACACTTTTGGAGGCTTCAATTTGTTGGTTTTGAAAGTCGAAATACTTCAATTCCGGACGATTGTTTTGGGAAGTTTCGTCCGTGAGTATCGTTGGTTTTTCCAAAACGCTCGTTTCAGGAATATTTGTGTAAGTCAAAGAGGAAAGGTTTTCGAACAAGCGTTTTTTGTCGAATTGAATCTCCGAAAGTTGTTGCTTGATTTTCAGGTTTTCGGCTTCCAAAACCTTTTCCGAAGCGGGAAGAATGGCACCGTATTGAATCCCTGATTTCACTTCTTTTATCTTCGAAATCAATTGTTCCTGCTTGGAAATCAACAATTGTTTTCGTTCCTGCAAAAACAAAATGGAAAAATACAACTGGTTGATTCTGGGTTTCAGTTGGTACAAATTGACTTCAACTTGTTGTTGTTGTGTTTTGGTTTGGGCTTCCTTGAGTTGGGCATTGGCATCAATCAAACCGCCGTTGTAAATGAGTTGGTTGACATCAAAATTGGCTCGATATTGGTCTTTGTTGATAGGTTCAAGAACTGGATTTGGTATCGTGGTCACTTGATTTTGATAGCTTCCCTGGGCAACCAAATCAATTTTTGGGAGTTTGCCCGTTTGCAAGGCATTCACTTCCAAATCTGATTTTTGTTGTAGCAAATCAATTTGTTTGGCAATGGGGTAATTCTTGTTGGCCAAAGAATAGCAATCTTGCAAAGTCAATGATTGCTGGGCATTGGAATAAAATGCAGCCAATAAAAAGCTTGTAAATATTAGTCTTTTCATCTTTTTATGGAATTTATAATTTGTTCGGCAATGCTGGTTTTTCGTTCTTCCATCATTTGATTGAATTCTGTGTCTGAAATTTGAAGCATTCCTTTAATCATCATTTGGGCTGCAAAAGGGAAAACCGTCATCGAAATCAGGTTCATTAAAAGATGCTTCGGATTGATGGGTTTAATGATGCCACTTGCGATTTCTTTCTCGATTTGCGAAATCAAAACCGAGGGATTGGGTCTGTTCTCATTTTCTAAAAAAGAAAGAACAAATTCGGGATTGTTGTTCATTTCCTGGATTACGAATGGCGGCAAATAGGGATTCAATATTACAAACGAAATATAACTGTGTGTAAATTTCCTGATTTTTTCAAAAACTGAATCCCGAGAATTAAATATCTCGTTGATTTGTGGCACCAATTGACTGAAAGCATTCATGAAAACAGCCTGAAACAGCAACTCTTTATTCTTGAAACAATAATGCAACATCGCTTTGTTGATGCCGGCTTCATCTGCTATTTCCTGCATTCTTGCTCCCGCAAAACCTTTCTTTTGGAAAACGATTCGGGCGGCATTGAATATTTTTTCTTCGGTGGTCATCGTGTTTTAACTATATGGTTTAACCGTTTGGTTAACAAAGGTAGGTAAAAAAAGTATTCCAGCGAGAAATACTTTTAAAAAATAAATTAATAGTTAGTTTCTCTTGTTCCGCCGTGCTTGAAGGCCACAATACTCAATATTTTTACGTTCAAATACAAGAACATAAAAAATTGGATAAAGGGATTGTGCATTACAAATTTTTGAAAACGCGTGATTTTTTTGGGCATAGTGATTTAATTTTATATTATTATTCAGGAATCAACCACCAAAATGGTTTCATTTTGGCTTTGTAAAGAAAGGCATAATGCAAGGCTAATTTCACCCAATGTCCTGCCAAACCTAATGCTCCAAAAGTTTTATTCAAGTCTCTCCCGCCAGAATTGGCATATTTTTTATAATCGGGAACAATTGGATAAGTGGTGATACTGATTCCCCTTCCTTTCAAAATTCCGTAACCAGAAGAAGCGATACAAGCGGCACCCATATTTCCCATCGAGCCTTTGTGGTGCAAGGATGGTTTTCCGGTTTTGATACTGTCAATAATATTGTCGGCCACTAATTTTGCCGTAATTCCAGACGGCATCCCTGTTCGTGGCGGTGATGGAAAAATATCGGTTCCGTTTTTACTTTTTCGTGGTTTCGAAATGGTGTGCGGAGGAGCAAAAGCAATTCCCGGCGCAAAAATATTGGGATAACTAGGATTTTGATAGGTTTCCGGCCAATCCTGAACCGTCCATTCTTCGTAAGGTCTTGGTGTATAATCAGCGTCAACAATCATGAAACCTTTAAAAAGTTTATCGGTAATATCCGTTTCATTTTTGTCATAAGCTTTGAAACCGTGCCCTGAAAAGGATGGAATTAGCATTGCAAAATCAAATGCTTCGGTTTTGTGTTCTCCTTCCAGATTTTCGTAATGGGCTTTACCATTCTCAATTTTTGAAACTCCAGCTCCCAAAATCCATTTGATGCCTCGGTCGGCAAAAACCATTTCCACCAATTCATCGGAAGGCATTGGTTTGCCGCCAACGCTCATCAACATTCCGTCCATTCCAAAATCGCCCAATTTGTATTCGTTCGAAATCCAGGTAATTTCGACTTTGTCTCTTACTTTGTGGTTGTTGAGTTCTTGTTCTACATTCAAAATATATTCAAAAGCGGCGCCTTGACAAGTCGCTTTGGGATGTCCTGTTCCTATTAAGATTTTCGCTTTTTCGTTGGACGATTTTAATTTTTGAATCAATTCATTCAAACCTTGCCAAGCGTGTTCGGCGTGATCGTAAGTGCAAACCGAATAAGCTTTGTTGGTGCCGGGAATCAAACCTTCGGTCAATTCGAAAGCGAGTTTTGGTCCCGTGGCATTGATTAAATAATCATAAGTCACTTTCTCTTGGGTTCCCGCATTTTCTCCATAAAGATGTTCCACCGAAACGAAAGGCTTGTTCTCCAATGCATCGCCTTCGGGATGAAAAGAAACGACTTTGGCTTGAATGTATCCAATGTCTTTCTTTTTGTACAGGGGTTCTAGCGGAAAATATATTTCTTCGGCTTTCATTCTTCCAATTCCAACCCAAATATTCGAAGGCACCCACTGGTAATTTCGATTGGGAGAAACCACCACGACTTGATGCTCTTTGGAAAGCTTGCGCCTTAAATGGGCCGCTGCGGTATGACCCGCAATTCCAGCTCCTAATACAACTACTTTTGACATGATGAATTATTTGTTTGACCAAATATAAGTCATTGATTTTGTGTAGTTGGTAACATTGGTTACACAAGAAATAATTGCGTGAAATGAATTGGCGATTTATTCGAATTATTTCAAATCTTTCTTTTGAAACTCGATAAACAACTCGGAATTGGCTCGTGGCTTGATGGAATTTTGACACAAATCCATTTGCAAAAATTCGAAATGAGGTTCAAAAAGTTGCTCGTATTCCGATTGGCTTCCGCCAAAAGGTGGACCCGATTCAAA
>JAGNPF010000019.1 GCA_017989775.1 Flavobacterium sp. | reverse complement strand
TTTCGTGACCAAAGTTGTTTTTCCGGCTCCAATATTGCCTTCAAAAGCGATGTAATTGAATTGCTCCAAAGGAATGGAATCCAAAGGATTTTTCAAACTTTGCACGGCCACGCAAACACTGTCGTCTGGAGTCATTTCCAATAATTCGGGAATTTTTTTATGAAAAACGGGATGCACCCAATCCAACTTCAAGTCCAGCATGGGCATCAGCACAAACTTTCTGTTTTGCATCAACGGATGCGGTATTTGAAGGGTTGCCGAGTTTATAATTTCGGAATCGAAAGCAATCAAATCGATGTCGATGATTCGGGATTGATAGCCTGTATTTTCGCCGCGAACACGCCCCAATTGCCTTTCAACTTGCAAGACTTTTTGCAAAATTTTTTCTGCCGAAGCAAAAGTATGAATGACCAAAGCGCAATTGAAAAAAGCATCGCTGTCAAACCCCCAAGACGGCGTTTCATACAGCTTTGAAACCCTGATTATTGTCCCAATTTCTTGATGTATCAATTGCAGGCAAAGCTCAATATTTCGAAGGCGATCGCCCTGATTGCTGCCCAAAGATAAAACGACCTGATGTTGTGATTTCATATTAACCACAAATTAACTAAAACAATTTTAGAATAGAACTATATTTGCCTCGGTGTTGATAACTAAATTTTCCTGTTTTTAAAACTTAAATTTGTAACACATCAACCGATTTTGCTACATATTAAAAAAATACAATTATGAAATTTTTAGGAAATGTTTTGGCAACCATTGTTGGTCTATTCGTTTTTTTGATGCTTTTCTTTTTTGGAATAATCCTTATTGCCGCCGTTTTTGGTGGTGAAGAAGAAGCCGTGGAAGTAAAAAACAATTCGGTAATCGAATTGAATTTGAGAAATATCAAAAACGATTATGCCGGAAAATACAAAGACCCTTGGATAACCATTTTGTCCGATGGCGAAAAAATAGGTCTTTCGGATATAATAAACGCCATCGAAAGCGCCAAAACCGATGAGGACATCAAAGGAATTTCGATTTTGAACAACGAATCCGAATTGGGAATGGCACAAAGAAAAGCTTTGCGCGACGCCTTGGAAGACTTCAAAAAGTCCGGAAAATTCGTGATGGCTTATTCCAATTCCTATTCGCAAAAAGAATATTATTTGAATTCTGTTGCCAATACCATTTATATCAATCCCGTGGGCGATTTTGATTTCAAAGGATTGTCTGCCGAATTGCTGTTCTTCAAGGATTTGCAAGAAAAAACGGGCGTAAAAATGGAGGTCATCCGCCACGGAAAATACAAAAGTGCCGTGGAGCCCTTTCTGGACAACAAAATGAGCGATGCCAACAAGGAACAAACCTTGTCCTTGTTGAATTCCGTTTGGAGTTCCATAACCAATGACATTTCGAAAAGCAGAAAGGTTTCCGTTGCCAAATTGAACGAGATTGCCAACGGACTTCTCGCCCGAACTCCCGAAATGGCTAAATCCGAAAAGCTGGTCGATGTCGTGGCTTATGAAGATGTTTACCACGATGCCATCCGAAAAATGTTGAAGGTCGAAAAAGACGAAGATTACAACAAAGTGAATCTTTTGGACTACACCCGAAAAATAGCCACCACTTCGAAAAACCTTGAAGTCAAAGACAAAATTGCCGTTATTTACGCCCAAGGAAACATTATGAGCGGAGAAGGTGACGTGAACACCATCGGGGAGGGCTCGATGCGTCGTTCGCTGATGGAAGCCCGAAAAGACGAAAACGTAAAAGCCATTGTACTAAGAATCAACAGTCCCGGTGGAAATGCCTTGACATCGGATTTGATTTGGAGAGAAATCGAATTGACCAAAAAAGTGAAGCCCGTGGTGGTTTCGATGGGAAATTACGCTGCCTCCGGCGGATATTATATTGCTTGTAATGCCAACAAAATTTTCGCCGAAAACAACACCATTACGGGTTCCATCGGAGTTTTTGGAGTATTGCCCAATTTCACGCAGTTGGCAACAAAAATCGGCATCCACACCGAACAAGTCAAAACCAATGAAAATGCCGCTGAATACAGTCCGTTTGTACCTATGGACGAAAAATTCAAAGCCGTCACTCTCGAAAGTGTCGAACATATTTACAAAACATTTGTGTCACACGTTGCACAAGGTCGAAAAATGACTTTTGCACAAGTGGATTCCATTGCACAAGGCAGGGTTTGGTCTGGTGCCGAAGCGGTCAAAATTGGACTTGTGGATAAAATTGGCGGTTTGGACGCAGCGATAAAGGAAGCAGCCTCTTTGTCAAAAACAAAACAATACAACACCCAAAATTTCCCAGAATTCGAAAAAGACATCAATGACCTTTTGGAAAACCTGCCGTTTGCCAAATCGAAAGAATCCTATATCAAAGAAGAATTGGGCGAGGAAACGTATAGAATAATGGAACAAATCAAAAGAATGCAATCTCAAAAAGGAGTTCAGGCGATAATGCCTTTTGAAATCAACATACATTAAAACCAATTCCTTTTTATCAAAAAAATCCGTTTAATCAATTGGTTGAACGGATTTTTTTGATACTCAAAAATAAAAGATTATTGGAAAACACTATATCATAAAAAAACTACGTTTACATAAAACCACGAGGCATCATTTTTGCTCCACCTACAGAATCTAAAGAAATTAATTATGACAAAGAAAATTTTAATAACCGCCGGAATCGTGATTGTTCTTCTTTTAGGAACCCTATTTGCTGCTCCCTATCTGTTCAAAGACCAGATTAAAGCCAAAATCGCGCAAGCCATCAACGAAAAAGTGGATGCCAAAGTTTCTTTTGCAGACGCTGATTTGAGTTTGTTCAAAAACTTCCCAAATGCGAACGTTACAATCGAAAAATTAGTCATCATTAACAAAGCGCCTTTTGAAGGCGATACTTTGGTTTCCTTGGGCGAATTAAATCTAAAAATGTCCATCAAGGAACTTTTCAAAGGAGAAAAAGAACCAATGAACATTGACGGAATCAGTTCGAAAAACGGATTGATCAACATCATTTTCAACAAAGACGGATTGGCCAATTACGACATCGCCCTGAAAGACGACAAACCAGCAACCGACGGCAAAAGCAAGCCGCTGTCGATGAAAATCCAGAACTATATAATCGAGAATTTCCAGTTTCGTTATACTGACGAAAAATCGAAAATAAAAATGGTAATCGATAGTTTAAACCACGAAGGAACCGGAGATTTTACTGCTCAAAAACTGGATTTGGACACCAAATCGACGGCCAAAATCGTGCTTTCGATGGACAAGGTCAATTACATGAAAAATGTTTCCATCACTTTGGACGCCGTATTGGGAATTGATTTAAAAAACGGAAAATACACTTTCAAGAAAAACAAGGCCCTGATTAACCAATTGCCGCTAGAATTTGATGGATTTATCCAAATTTCGGATGCCGGACAAGAGTATGATTTGACTTTCAAAACTCCCACTTCCTCCTTCAAAAACTTCTTGGGACTTATTCCTGCCGCTTATTCCTCGAGTTTGGACAACGTAAAAACGACTGGCGATTTTACCGTTGCAGGTTTTGCCAAAGGATTGTATTCGGATAAAACCGTTCCGAAATTCAATATTAAAATCGCTTCCAACAATGCTTCGTTTCAATATCCAAATCTTCCAAAATCGGTTAAAAACATTGTCATTGATACTAAAATTATCAACGAAACTGGGATTTTGAACGATACTTATATCAATCTAAACAAACTGTCTTTCGCCATTGACCAAGATGTTTTTAATGCCAAAGCCAATATTCGAAACATCACTCAAAACGCCATCGTAGATGCTGCTTTGAAAGGAACCATCAATTTAGGAAATTTGTCGAAAGCCTATCCAATTAAATTAGACAAGCCTTTGTCAGGAATTCTAAAAGCCGATGTGACCACCAAATTCGACATGCAATCGGTAGAAAAAAGTCAATACCAAAACATTAATAATGCGGGAACTATTAGTTTGTCCGGCTTTAAATACGTGGATGAAAACGGCAAAACGATGACCATCAGCAATGCGTTGGTACAATTCAATCCGAGTCAAGTCCATTTGAAACAATTCAACGCAACGACCGGAAAAAGCGACTTGAGCGTGACAGGAGTTTTGGAAAATTTCTACGGCTTCATTTTCAAAAACCAAGAATTGAAAGGAAATTTCAATATGACTTCCAATCAATTGGCGGTGAGTGATTTCATGACGACTGAAGAAAAAACCAAAACCGGCACGGGCAACGGCGAACAAGCTAAGCCAACCAAAAAAGCCGAAGCCATGAAGATTCCCGCTTTCTTGAATTGCACGCTTACCGCAAAAGCCAACACGGTTTTGTACGACAATTTGACCTTGAAAGACGTATCGGGAAAATTGATTGTCAAGGACGAAAAAGTCACTTTGCAAAACGTGAAGACGTCCATTTTTGGAGGAACAATTGGCGTCAACGGAGCCGTTTCCACCAAAGGAAAAGTACCTGTTTTCAATATGGATTTGAATTTGAACCAAGTGGACATTGCACAATCATTCACCCAGCTCGACATGTTGAAAAAAATTGCGCCAATCGCCGGAATCGTCAACGGAAAAATCAATTCGACCATGAAATTCAACGGAAACCTCGATGCCATGGAATTGACTCCCGACTTGAATTCGCTCACCGGGGATTTGTTGGGTCAATTGCTTTCGACTACCGTAAGTGCCCAAAATTCGACGTTGTTAAACGCATTGGGTTCAAATTTGAAGTTCATCGATATGAGCAAAATCAATCTGAATGAATTGAAAGCGGCCGTGACTTTCAAGGACGGAAAAGTGAACGTGAAACCGTTTGACATCAAATACAAGGACATCAAGGCGACAATTGGCGGAACGCACGGTTTTGACCAAAGCATGAATTATAATCTAAAATTTGATGTTCCCGCGAAATATCTAGGAACGGAAGCCAATGCCCTGATTGCAAAACTGTCTCCAGCCGATGCCGCAAAATTGGAAAACATTCCGATAAACGCCTTGATGACGGGAAGTTTCAGCAGCCCGAAAATCTCGACCGACATGAAAGGCGCCGTAACGAATTTGACCAATCAATTGGTGAAACAACAAAAAGAGAAAGCATTAAAACAAGGCAGTTCGGCATTGACGGATTACCTCAACAAAAACACGAAAAAAACAAGCGACACCACCAAAACTGCCACTCCAACAACGGAAGAAAACGTAAAAGAAAAAGCAGCCGATTTACTGAAGGGATTGTTCAACAAAAAGAAAAAAACGGAAGAACCCAAAACCCCGTAAAGTCATTGCGAGGTTATTTATATTTATATTTCAAGCTTTACCACATACCCCTCGAAACTGCGAACATTAAAAACGGTTCCGTCTTCAAAAATGAGGTACTGCCCTTTTATTCCGGTCAATTTCCCTTGAAAATTGGGCGTTTTGTCCAGACTCAGGCTGCTGATTTTTTTGGGATATTCCAAAACGGGAAAGTGCATTTCGTATAAATCATTTTTCTCGGAGTAGAAATATTCTTGAACTTCAGTAGGAATCAGGTTTTCTACTTTCAATCTTTCGGCAATTAAATCAACTTGTTCAACATTGTTTTTGAGCATTTTTTGCCAATTGGTTTTGTCGGCAAAATGGTTTTTTAAAGCCACCTCCGTAATTCCTGCCAAATACCGATTGGGCACTTCCACGATGGAAATTGCTTGGATCGCGCCTTGGTCAATCCAGCGTGTGGGCATTTGGGTTTTTCTCGTTACCCCAACTTTTACTTCGCTGGACAAAGCCAAATACACGATATGCGGTTGCAATTGCACTTTTTCTTCATAGACCAAATCCCGGTCTTGAATTCCAAGATGTGCCGTGCTTAATTCGGGTTTCATGATCCAGTCGCCAACGGCCGGACTCGAATAAAAACAATCGTAACAAAATCCTTGGCGGTATATTTTCTTCTTTTTCCCACAATTCAAACATTGGTATCCTTGAAAAGCGATTTCAACGTTTTTGTTGAGCAATTGATTGACGTTCAAAAAACTATTCTCAAAAACCAGATAATATTGGATGGGATTTGCAAATTCGGTTTGCATTTTGGTAAGCGTGCCTTCGTAAGTCATTTGATTTCTGATTGTAGATTAACGATTTCTGATTTTAGATTTGAAGCGCGAATTTTAGATTTCTTTTTTATTGGAAACCAAATCCACATCAGAATCTTTATGGTAAATAGAATTGTTTTTTACAAAAAAACACTATTTTTGATACGAATGCAAAGTTAGTATTTGTCAATCGATATTCAAATCTAAAATCTAGAATCAGCACTCTAAAATCACTAATCTCTATGCCAATACCTGTAATCAATTCATTAGCTTCTTGGGTTCTCAAACAACGCATTCACCAAATAGAACTTTTCTTGAAGTACCCGAATGAAGTTCAGGAAGAATTGTTGATGAACTTGATTCGAGATTCCGAAAACACGATTATTGGCCAACGATACGATTACGAATCCATTCATTCCTACGCCACTTTTACGGAAAGAGTTCCCGTTTCGACCTACGAAGAATTGCAGCCTTTGATTGAACGTACCCGAAAAGGAGAACAAAATGTTTTTTGGGAAACGCCCATAAAATGGTTTGCCAAATCCAGCGGAACGACCAATGCCAAAAGCAAATTCATCCCCGTAAGCGAAGAAGCGCTGGAAGATTGCCATTACAAAGCAGGAAAAGATTTGTTGTGCATGTATTTGAACAACAACGAAAACTCCGAAATGTTTTTGGGAAAAAGCCTTCGCCTAGGCGGAAGTGCTCAAATTTATGAAGACAACAATACTTTGTTTGGCGATTTATCGGCCATCTTGATTGAAAATATGCCTCTTTGGGCCGACTTCAGCAGTACTCCCAACAAGGAAATTTCGCTGATGAGCGATTGGGAAACCAAAATTCCAGCCATTATCAACGAAGTCAAAAACGAAAACGTGACCAGTTTTGCCGGAGTTCCTTCCTGGCTTTTGGTTTTGATGAACCGCTTGCTTACCGAAACCGGCAAAGGCAACTTGTTGGAACTTTGGCCCAATCTCGAAGTGTATTTCCACGGCGGTGTGAGTTTTGAACCCTATCGCGAACAGTATAAAAAAATACTGCCCAAAAGCGATTTCAAATATTACGAAATATACAATGCCTCCGAAGGATTTTTTGCCATTCAGGACTTGAACAATTCAAGCGATTTGTTGCTGATGCTGGACTACGGCATTTTCTACGAATTCATCCCGATGGACACTTTCGGTACACCCACCCAGAAAACCATTCGATTATCGGAAGTGGAATTATTTAAAAATTACGCCATCGTCATCACGACCAATTCTGGTTTGTGGCGCTATATGATTGGAGACACAGTTCGTTTTACTTCCCTGAATCCTTACCGTATTCGAGTAACAGGTAGAACCAAGCACCACATCAATGTTTTTGGCGAAGAACTGATGGTCGAAAATACCGATCAAGCCATTGCCAAAGCCTGCCAGATTACCAGAACCGAAATGGTCGATTATACCGTGGCGCCCGTTTTCATGAAAGACAAGGAAAAAGGAGCCCACGAATGGATGATCGAATTCAAGAAAAACCCGGAAGACATAGCCCTTTTTCAAAAAGTATTGGACGAAACCCTGCAATCCTTGAATTCCGATTACGAAGCCAAACGTTACAACAACATGACCTTGAATCCGCTCATCATCAATATTGCCCGTCCTAATTTATTCTTCGATTGGCTAAAAGAAAAAGACAAACTGGGCGGCCAACACAAAATTCCGAGATTGTCGAACGAAAGAGATTATTTGGAACAATTGAAAAATAGACAAACTATTGTGCATCAATAATAAAAAAAGCCTTGATTCCCGAGAACCAAGGCTTTTTCAATTTTATAGTTTACAAGATTTTAATCCTGCATCATATCGATATGTCGGTCGTGATACCCCAAAAGATACAAAACACCGTCAAGTCCTAAACTCGAAATGGAAGTCGCGGCACTTTCTTTTACTTTGGGTTTAGCGTGGAAAGCAATTCCCAATCCGGCCAAATTGATCATTGGCAAATCATTGGCACCGTCGCCCACGGCAATGGTTTGATCAATATGAATACCTTCTTTTTCGGCAATGGCTTTCAAGTATTCTGCTTTTTTGGCACCATCGACGATTTCGCCCAAATATTTCCCGGTCAATTTCCCGTCTTTAATTTCCAATTGGTTGGCATAAACGTAATCGATTCCTAATTCTTTTTGCAAATAATCGCCAAAATAGGTGAATCCTCCAGATAGAATAGCGGTCTTGTAACCGTAATATTTCAAGGCTTTCATCAAACGATGCGCACCTTTGGTTATCGGCAAGTTTATGGCAACATTGTGCAGCACATCTTCGCTCAAACCTTCGAGCAAAGCCATTCTTTTTTTGAAGCTTTCGCTAAAATCAATTTCACCGTTCATCGCCGATTCGGTAATGGCTCGTACTTGTTCGCCCACTCCGGCCAACTCTGCCAACTCATCGATAACTTCGGTTTGAATTAGGGTCGAATCCATATCGAAACACACCAAACGACGGTTTCTTCTATAAATATTGTCTTCTTGGAAAGAAATGTCCACATCCAATTTTCTAGAAATTTCCATAAAACTGGCCGTCATCGAAGGCTTGTCCACAATATTGCCCGTTACGGACAATTGCACGCAGGAACGAGGATATTCTTCTTTCTCCACCACCGATGTTCTTCCCGTTAATCGTATGATGGAATCGATATTTAGTTTTTGATTGGACATTATTTTGGTCACGGCAGCCAATTGTGCCGCTGTCAACTTTTCGCCCAAAACATTGATGATGTAGCGTTGTTTGCTTTGGGCTTTTACCCAAATTTCGTAATCGGGAATAGAAATCGGAATGAATTTTACCTTGATTCCCAATTCATACGCCTTGAACAATAAATCTTTCAAAACTGGCCCCGAAGAAGAACCCGCTTTTATTTCGAATAAAATCCCCAAAGACAAGGTGTCGTGAATATCGGCTTGACCAATATCCAAGATAACGGCGTCATAAGTCGCCAATATAGACGTCAATCCAGCGGTTACCCCAGGTTTGTCCTGTCCCGAAACTTTCAACAAAATTATCTCTTTATCTTCTAATGCCATTTTGATTGGTTTTGATTTACGATGGGCAAAAATCGGCAATCTATTGTTTATAAAAAAGAATATTGGAGGATTTTTAGATTCTGAATTAAAATTCTTTAGTTTGATTTTCTCTTGCTACTGCAATTGCTTTTTGTAACTTTTCGCTCAATAGCTTTTTATCTGGAAGTTGTGTGAAATACTGCGCTACTTTTATATCACTTTCTTCCAACATCAAATATTCGACATGCTCGGTATTGCCCTCACTGCAAAGAATTAAACCTATAGGCGATTCTTCGCCCTCTTTTCTTTCGTTTTTGTTCAAATAGCGCAAGTAGAGCAACATTTGTCCTTCGTGTTCGGGTTTGAACTTGCCTAGTTTTAGGTCAATCGCCACCAATCGTCTTAATCCTCGATGGAAAAACAATAAATCAATGCGATAATCAACAGCGTCCACCGTGATGCATTTTTGACGATCTAAAAAAGCAAAATCGCTTCCCATTTCTTTTATAAACGATTGTAGATTCAACAAAATAGCATCCTCCAAATCTTTTTCGGAATAGGTATACAGTTTAACTCTTGAAAAAAGTGTGGTAAGTTGTAAAATATATAACCACACCACATTGTTTTTTCAGGGTCAAGAATTTTTAGAGGCTTATCATTTTTTTAAAAAATACGAAACTAAAAACGCCGAGTTACTCAAAAAATATTGTGTTTACAACGATGAAGAGTATTGGAAAAAATGGAATGACAATAACTTCAAAGATGATTTATCCAATTTGAATTACCATCTGCAACAAAGAGAAGCTTTGGCAAAAATTGGGGTAGAAATTCCTTTTCACATTATTAAGAATTTCTTTTAATCCTTTGCATCATTAACGAATAAAGCTCAAAAACATCCGTTTTTGAGCTTTGTTTATTTAGAAAAATCTAACTTATTTTTGGATATACAAGCCAATAATCATCAAGGCAAGGGCGAAAAACAAACCTACAAACCATTTAATCAAATCTACTTTTGTGGTTTCAATTTTTATATTCAATTGTTCTATCTTAGAGGTCAATTGCATTTCGAGTTTTAATAAATCTTCTTTATTTTGACTTTTATACTCTGTTTGTTGGTGCCTAACTTCATTAATAACCGTTTCTTGCACTATTTCTGCAAAAATCTTTGCCTTTTCATCAGACAACTTAAGGTCTTTCCTGAAAATATCGTACAATTTTATTTCGGTGGTACTCATTTTAATTTCACTAACAAAGTTTGAACTAAATACAAATGTATCAATTATTTTTGATTTGGTGTTATACTCCTCAAAGTTTCGACTCTTACACTTTGATTTCCAATCAATAACAACAAAGCTCAAAAACATCTGTTTTTGAGCTTTATCTATCATTCAATTGAGCTTGAAATTTACTTAAGAAGCGATTTCCAATCGTTTCAATAAATTCCTGTTCAAGGTTTCTTTGGCGTAATCCACGTCGATTTCTAATGTTTTATCATCAGAACTTGGCAATTCATACATCGCATCGGTCAGGATGGCTTCGCACAACGAACGCAATCCACGAGCTCCGAGTTTGTATTCCAAAGCTTTGTCCACGATAAAATCCAAGGCTTCGTCCGTGATGCTGAATTCTACCTCATCCATCAAAAACAATTTTTTGTATTGTTTGATTAAGGCATTTTTAGGTTGCGTCAAAATTGCTCTCAAGGTTTCCCTGTCCAAAGGA
>JAGNPF010000275.1 GCA_017989775.1 Flavobacterium sp. | reverse complement strand
ATCCATTTGTGCTGGAATTGATTTCAAGAGCTCCTCTAGGGGTAGTGGTTCCGATACCGACTTGTGCAGTTGCACTTATAGAGGCTATTAATAGTAATAGGCAAATAGGCAAAAGGGTAGTTTTTTTTCATAACTAAAGAATTATTGATATGATATAAAATCGGATGCTTTGTTTGCACTAAGTTAATATTTATTTTTTATAATCAATCGATTTTTTTTAGATTATCGGCAAATTTCATCGACAAACGGTATTTTTTTTGGTAATTGAAATATATAACTTACGCATTGTGTCCAGAAACAATTGGATTAAAAAACAACTAATTATTTTGTGATTCTCTTTTTTTGGGAGTGCTTAACTTTTATCAAGGAAGTTGCCTAAACAGGAATCAAATTCTTTGTAAAAATACAACTATTTGGTTATTAGTGGTTTAATTTTTGTTTCTTTTTTGAAAATCGACCTTTGTAGCATGATTGAGGCTGTAATACAGTTTTATTGGTCAATTCAGGAAATGGAGTTAATTTACAAGAACACTTTGATGTTGAATTCTTTTTAATGAGAAAAAAATGAAAATTTTTAAAGTTTGTTTTTAATTGTAATACTACACTTGGTAAAATAGAAAATTGTGTATTTAATCGATGAAAAAAGCTCTTAAATGATTTTTTTTGACTAAAAATGATTAAATTTAAATTTAAATCATTTGATGTCTCGATGGAGTGTATGATGTCCGAGAAGTAATTATTTAATACCTTTTTAGTTTATGAAGTCAAAAATACCATCAAAAATATTCTGGATTGTTGCGGGATTCTTGTCCTGTTTTCAAGCCCATACTCAAGGAATGTTCGTGAAAGCGGACACCTATGTTTATGCCGGAAACCAATATGTTTACATAAAAAATGACTTGGAGTTGAACGCGGCCACAAGCAACTTCTATTTGAGAAAAGGAGCGCAGTTATTGCAGGGCACAACAGGGTCGGGAGCCAACAAGGGAATTGGGAGTTTGTCCGTTTTTCAAGAAGGGACTGTCAATAATTATCAATACAATTATTGGTGTTCTCCCGTGGGTAATGTTGATTCTGCCACATCAATAAATAATCCTTTTGGGATTAAACAATTGGGAAGACCAACAACGGTTACAAATACAACTCCAGCTACCATTTTATCGTCTAATTCCTATGATGGTACGGCTTCCCCTTTTGCAATTGCACCATACTGGGTGTATAAATTTGTAAACAAAAGCAGTTATTCCGATTGGATTTCGGTGGGGGCAACTACCACCTTGGCAGCCGGTGAAGGTTTTACGATGAAAGGCACTTCCGGCACGGATGCAACAACAATCGACGGAATTCAAAACAATCCCGACGGAAAACATCAGCGTTACGATTTTAGGGGAAAACCCAATGATGGAACCATCAATATTCCTGTCATAGCGGGAGAAATGACTTTGGCTGGAAATCCATATCCTTCGGCAATCAATTTGCAGGCTTTTTTAACTGGAGAGTTAAATTGTACAGGAACTGCTTATTTTTGGGAACAGGATAAAATGGCAAATTCGCATTATGTCGCCGATTATAAAGGTGGATACGGGTCATATTCTTATTTGGATATTTATGTGCCAGCCATATTTTACACTTATGACGGATGGGGTAATGAAGTAACTAATATGGGCTCTGGAGGAAATTCCTATAAAAGAAAATATGCTCCCATTGGTCAAGGTTTTTTGGTAGAAGGACACACGACTGGAAATGTCCAAATGAAAAATAGTTACCGAGTTTTTGTCCAAGAAGGTGCTGAAAATAGTTCCCAGTTCGAGAAAGTAAAACAAAATAAAAAAAACGCAGCCGAAACCATTCCCCAAATACGTTTCAACACTTTATTGGACAATGGGCCAATTAGTCAAATAGTGTTGGCTTTTGATCCAGCCTCAACAGATGGTCTCGATCGTTCGGATAGCGAATCGCCAAATGATGGCCCTGCCAATAATTACTTTGTAATCAACAATAAAGAGTATGTCATAAATGCCCTCCCGTTTGATATTGACAAGAAAATCCCAATCGGATTTAGAAATTATGCCCAAGCCAATTATAAAATCACGGTCAACCAAATATTGAATGTTCCCGAAGTGGCCAATGTGTACTTGCATGATAAAACGACCAATATATATCATGACATCAAAAACAGTATTTATGATTTGACCTTGCCTGCCGGAACTTACAATACAAGATATGAAATCACGTTCAAGAATGGCACTCTGGGAGTTGATGAAGTGGAAACTCAACGATTTTTAATTCAACAAGACAATGTGAGCAAAAACTTGGTCATCAACAATCCCAAGCTGTTGGAATTGGTTGGCTGAGATTTGTATGACGTGGCGGGAAGATTAATTTTTAGTAAAGACAAATTGGGTACGGACACTTCTTATTCTTTCTCGACGGCCAATCTAGGCAATGGCGTGTACATCGTAAAATTGAAAACAAGCGACAAAGCCGAAATGGGAACAAAAATTATTGTAAACAACTAAATTCATCAATTAAGGATACTAACGAATGCAATCTGTGATGGATTGCATTTTTTTGTTCCATATTGATTTACCTTTGTAAAAACATCCAGGTTTGAATCAACAATTATCCATAAAATTACCCAATTCAATTACGGTGCAAATCAAGCGCGAAGATTTGCTTCATCCTTTTATCTCCGGGAACAAATTCCGAAAACTGAAATACAACATTCTCCAAGCAAAAACCGAAAACCAAGATACACTGCTCACTTTTGGCGGCGCATTTTCCAACCATATTGCCGCTGCCGCTTATGCTGGAAAAGAATATGGATTCAAAACGATAGGAATTATTCGAGGAGATGAGTTGCGGGAGAAGATTCTAGAAAATCCAACCTTGCAGTTTGCTCAAGACTGCGGAATGCAATTCAAGTTTGTCAGTCGCGAAGCCTATCGCCACAAAACCGAATCCGATTTTTTGGAGAATTTAAAACAAGAATTTGGTGATTTTTATCTCGTCCCAGAAGGAGGAACCAACGAATTTGCCGTCAAAGGTTGCCAAGAAATCTTGACCCAAGAAGACAAGGAATTCGATTATGTGTGTTGTGCCGTTGGAACCGGAGGAACAATTTCGGGTTTAATAAATAGCAGTTTGCCGCACCAAAAAGTTTTGGGTTTTCCGGCTTTGAAAGGGGAGTTTTTAAACGAAGATATTCGTAAATTTGCTCGAAATCCAAACTGGGAATTGATTACCGATTACCATTTTGGAGGTTACGGCAAAGTGAATCCCGAATTAATCGCTTTTATCAACCATTTTTTCGAAGAAAACAACATTCCTTTGGACCCCATTTATACGGGAAAGATGGTTTTTGGCGTTATGGACTTGATTCAAAAGAATTATTTTAAGGAGAATTCCAAAATTTTACTAATTCACACCGGCGGACTTCAGGGAATAGCGGGGATGAACATCAAATTAAAAAACAAGCATTTACCAATAATAACCATAGATGTATAAAAAAATCATACTTGTAGTCGCAATTTTAACTTTGGTGGGT
>JAGNPF010000274.1 GCA_017989775.1 Flavobacterium sp. | reverse complement strand
GTGGTAAAATAATAACCACTGTTAACGAGGCCGGCGATGTAGGAAGTTTTGAATTGGATTGCACGAAGAAATACCCTGTTTTGGCCAAAGGGTTGAAGTATAATATCACGCGTCACGAATTCAAGGGTGCAGATTTGAAAAACACCTATCACGTCATGTTGGTTATGGATGGTTTTTATACCACGACACTCAACAGTAAAATGACTATTTCGGCGGTGTTCAGTGATGGCACAACCGTGTCTAAAATGGAAACCATTGAAGATGACGGCTACTTTGACGGAGCTTGTACCTTGACTTTGGCAAGTCCTCCAGATTTGGCCTTGACTTTGGATCTGCAGAAAGTAATCATCAATACTGGTTCAAAAGAAGTGGTTTATACGGTATCTCCGCAAAAGAGCAAGGAGTTCAAAATGAATTTAAAGAATGTGGTTGAGGCTAAATAATGGAATGATTTAGTAAAACTTCAAATATTTAAAACCCCACAAAATCTGATTTTGTGGGGTTTTTTTAGTTCTATTCTTTCCGGTTTCTGAGGAGCGTTCCTATTTTTTTATCATACAGTTTTCCTGCACGATAATTTCCAGAGGCATGTAGTGCAAGTCTTCAACGGGTTCTTTCAACACGCTCTTTTTGTATAAATGGGTAATTCCCATATAGCCTTGATCTTCGGGTTTTTGGTGAATCAAGAAGTCGATTACGCCGTCATTCAAGTATTCCAGATTTTGCTTCAATAATTCGTAGCCCACAATTCTTATGTCTTTCAGGTCGTTTTCCTTGATGAATTTGGCCACGACGTGTACCCTTGAATTGGGTACAAAAACACAATCAATTCCGGCAAACATGTCTTTGGTCAATTGATTTTCCGTGTCATATTTTATGCTGATTTCCGTGAAATTGAATTTGGGGAGATGTTTTTTTTCTTCAAAATACGAATAAAAGCCTTTTATTCTTTGCAAAAAGACGTTGGTTCTGGTCGTACTTTCTAAGTTTCGAGTGATTTTTAATATCAAGACATTGCTTTCGGTTTTGATGCTGTAACTCAACAGTTTTCCGCCTAGGTAACCGCTTTGGTAAGAATCCTGTCCAATGTAGGCAATGCCTTCTACCTCCTGGAGATTGGAATCAATCATTACGATAGGAGTGTTTTTTTTCTTGTATTCCATCAAAAAGGAGATGGATTCTTCGTAAAAAATGGGGGCAAACAATAATCCTTCATAGTCCAGTTCCAACAGTTTGCTTGCTGCATTGTTGAAAGATTCGGTGTTGTAATCAAAGTAGAAATAATCAATCGTGACGCCAAATTTGGCCAGTTCTTCTGCGGCTTTTTTTATTCCTATTATTGGAGCTTGCCAATATTCGATATTTTTGTTTTTGGGAAGAAAAACGGCGAACTTGAATTTTTTGTTGAAAGCCAAATTACTGGCAAAAATATTTTTCTTATAGCCGTACTCTTTAATTATGGCGTTCACTTTTTCTATGTTCTCTTCAGTTACTTGACCACGATTATGAATAATTCTATCTACTGTACCAACAGATACATTGGCAATTTTTGCTATTTTCTTGATTGTTATGATGGCTATTGCGTTTTTTTATTATGGTGTAAATTTATATTTTTTTACGTTAAAAACCATGTTTTTTATTTTTTTTAAATCCCTTGTTTTACCTAACTTTTTTTTTATATTTGCAAGGCACGTGTGCGAACACGAAAAAATGTATTTCTATGTCTAAACGAATCGTAACTTTTGGAGAAATATTGCTCAGGCTTTCTCCACCAAGCCACTTGAGACTTACCCAAGCTTCCTCATTTGATTTATATTATGGTTGTGCCGAAGCTAACGTTGCGGCATCATTGTCCAAGTTTGGGTTTCCTGTAAAATTTATTACCGCCGTTCCTTCAAATGAGTTGGGAGAATCTGCCTTGAGTATGTTGCGCTCTTTTGGCGTGGATCCGGTTGCTACAATTCAAGGGAAAAGACTGGGGATATATTATTTTGAACAAGGGGCTTCGGAAAGACCGGGAAAAGTGGTTTACGATAGGGAGGATTCCTCTTTTTCTACTTTGAAGACGGGGATGATTGATTGGAGGACAATTTTCAAAAAAGCGAATTGGTTTCATTGGTCTGGAATAACGCCTTCTTTGTCTCCAGATTTGGCCAATTTATGTAAAGAAGCGCTGGAAGTGGCAGAAGAAATGGGTTTGACCATTTCGGCCGATTTGAATTACAGACCCAAACTTTGGCAATACGGCAAAAAAGCCAACGAAATAATGCCCGATTTGGTAAAACATTGCGACCTGTTGTTGGGTGGCGTGGATGAATCCGAAAAAGTTTTGGGCGTGCCAAAGAATGAAGGGGATACCGAAGAAGTGGTTTTTGCCAATTGGATGAAAGCATTTCCTAAATTGAAAAACATAGTTTCCACCCATCGAATGGATGCCAATGCGTCTTCCAACGGAATCAGTGCTTCGTTGTGGAATGGAAAAAATTTACTGCATTCCAGAAGATACAACATCTCTCATATTATTGACAGAATCGGTGCGGGAGATGCCTTTATGGCTGGAATGATTTACGGATTGATTACTTGGCCGGAAGACCATCAAACCGCGCTTGAATTTGCCGTGGCGGCCACTTGCTTGAAACATTCCATTTCAGGCGACATCAACCTGGCTACCGTGGATGAAATCAAGGCATTGATGGGAGGTTCCGGAGGCGGAAGGGTTTCCAGATAAATATTGAATTTTTAAAAGAATTATATAAACATAAACACTAATTAAATAATAATTAAAAAAATGGGAAAAAGAGTAGTAACGTTTGGTGAGATAATGTTAAGATTAGCACCACAAGGATTTTTAAGATTTTCACAAGCAGACAATTTTGATGTTGTGTACGGAGGTGGAGAATCGAATGTAGCTGTTTCACTTGCCAACTATGGTATTCCAGTTGATTTTGTAACACGTTTGCCAAAAAATGACATTGGAGAATGTGCTATGATGGAAATGCGTAAAAGAGGAGTAGGTGTTGATAATATCGTTTGGGGTGGAGAGCGTCTAGGAATTTATTTCCTTGAAACTGGAGCCGTGAGCAGAGGAAGTAAAGTAGTTTATGATAGAGCTCACTCTTCAATGTCTGACATCCAACCAGGAATGATTAACTGGGAAAAAGTTTTTGAAGGCGTGGAATGGTTCCACTGGACTGGAATTACTCCTGCAATCTCTCAAAGTTCTGCCGATGCTTGTTTGGAAGCTGTGAAAGCTGCCAGCAAATTGGGCGTTACTATCTCAACCGACTTGAACTACCGTGCCAAATTGTGGAAATACGGAGGAGATCGCGAGGCTATCATGACTGAATTGACATCTTACTGTGACGTAATCCTAGGAAACGAAGAAGATGCTGAAATGCACTTTGGTATCAAACCAGAAGGAGCAGCAGTTCAAACTCACGGACATGACGTTAAAGCAGAAGCTTTCTTGTCTGTTTGTCAACAAATGATGGCTAAATTCCCAAAAGCCAAAAAAGTAATCACGACTTTAAGAGGTTCTATTTCTGCATCCCACAACACTTGGGCTGGAGT
>JAGNPF010000273.1 GCA_017989775.1 Flavobacterium sp. | reverse complement strand
ACGAATTTTTCGAACTTGACTTTTTGCTACAACTTGCAAAACCTAACGCCAAGATTAGCGCCAACATCAATCTCAAAGCCATCATTTTATTTACTTTCATACTTTTTAGTAGGTAATAATTTTGTGGCGCAATATAATAATTAACCATTAAACCGCAACACCATGTTATTAATATTTATGCAAAACTATATACTCTCGAACAAAACACACAGCAAAAACGCAAATTTATAGTATTTATTATTTAGAATACCACCAAATACCATATTTTTACTCACCATAATAATTCGTCACCAATCACGTTTAACATAACAAATGAAAAAATATTTTTTAGCCTGTTTAGTCCTGATATCCTGTATTTCCTTAGCACAGACTAAAGGAGACGCAACTATTGAATGGCTCGAAAAACAAGAAATGTCCTTTGGGGATTTCAAAATCAACGTCCCCCAATTTGCGGGAAACTGCTACAATTACAACGCCGCCGAAAAGACCCTGAACTATACCCTGGCTCTAACAAAATCCAACTCGTTAAACGAAAATCCCGTACAGATTTCAAACCTGGTTTATGAGCCCATTTCAAAATTGCAAATTGGAGATTTAGATCCCGAAAAAATCCCAAAAACACCAATGGCTTTGGTAAAAACCACGCAATCAAGAGACCTAAGACAAAGTTTTCTCAACCTGTCTCCCATCGTGAAAGACGAATTTGGATTCAAAAGAATCAAATCTTTTTCCTATTCCATAAGCGGAGGCAATTCTAGAACCGCGCAAACAACCAAAAGCGCAGGAGTGATATCCAATTCCGTTCTGTCCACCGGCGACTGGTACCAATTTTACGTTGAAAAATCGGGTGTTTACAAAATCTCCAAAAGCTTCTTGCAACAATTGGGACTCAATATCAATTCCGTCAATCCAAAAAAGATAAAGTTGTATGGAAATGGCGGAAAAATGCTGCCACTATCGAACAACATCTATTACCCAATAGATTTAACCGAGAATGCAATTGAAATTGTAGGCGAAAGCGACGGTATTTTCAATAACGAAGATTATATCCTTTTTTATGCCGAAGGTGTCGATACCTGGAATCAGGAAAGCCAAACCTACGTTAATTTATACGACACCAAGTCCTATTACTATATAACGGTTCAAGGAACCGATGGAAAAAGAATTCCAGAAATGACGCAACCTTCCGGCAACAGCACTTTAAATTTAAACACTTTTGACGATCGCCAGTTTCACGAATTGGACCTCATAAACATTGCCCATTTGGGAAGACAATGGTTCGGCGAAGCTTTTGACATCAAACAAGACCAGGAATTCAGCTTTAGTTTTCCAAACATAGACACGACAACACCCATAAAAATCGCCATAAACACCGCTTCGGTCGCATTCACGCCAACTTCCTTCAAGGTCTCGGCAAACGATCAAACCGTGGGAACCATATCTTGCCCGGCACTTATTCCTTTTTCCGGAACGGAATTCAACACGGCGTCTTTAGCTGCCAATACCACTTTTACAGGCTCAGAAAATGTAAAAATCAAATTGTCCTATGACAACAATGCCGTTCCGACCTCAAAAGCGTACCTCGACAAAATTGAGCTGAACGCCAAACGAAAACTTCAAGGCTACGGAAAACAGTTTTTGTTTCAATACAACTTGGCCGGATCCACTATGGGAATCGTGAGTTACAACATTTCGAATGCTTCCGGAATTTCCAGAGTTTGGGATGTTACAGACCTATATAATGTAACGAAGGTTGAAAATCCAAATCAAGCCACCTTCTCCTTTAAAGCAAACTTGGGAGAACTTCGAAAATACGTGGCCATTGATGCCCAGGATTATTTCACGCCATTAAAAACCAGCAAAACAAAAATTGCCAACCAAAACCTGAAAGGCACCCTCTTCAAAAACAACCAAGGCCAATTTCAAGATATTCATTACGTCATCATCACTCCCGCTTTTTTATTGGGCCAAGCCGAAAAGTTGGCCAATTTTCACCGTTCCTATTCCAATTTGAATGTTAAAGTAATTTCTTTAGAGAGCATTTATCAGGAATTCTCCTCTGGAAAACAAGATATTGCAGCAATCAGGAATTGCATCAAATACATTTATGAAAACGCTTCGACGCCCGAAAAAAAGATAAAATACGTCAACCTCTTTGGAGATGCTTCTTACGACTATAAAAACCGTATTCCAAACAATACCAATATTGTCCCCATTTATCAAGCCCTGAACAGCAGCACTTCCGGAGAATCCTCTTTTGCTTCCGATGATTTCTTCGGCTTGATGGATCCCAACGAAGGAAACATTATTTCTTCTTTTGGCGGAATAGACATCGCCGTGGGCAGGATGCTGAACAATGACGTGGCGCAAGCCGAAGAAATGGTCAACAAAGTATTGGAATACCACGACATAAAATCCTACGGTAGTTGGAGAAACAATTTTGTGATGGTCAGCGATGATTCCGACAAGAATTCCGACACTAGCTTGCAGAGCAGGCAAAACAATTTGGCCAACAACATCACCACGGCCAAACCATTTATGAATGCCGAAAAAATAATTATGGATTCCTATGTTCAAGAAGCTGCTGCGGGTGGCGAGCGTTATCCAAAAGCAAGAGCCGACCTGTTCAGTGCCTTCGAAAAAGGCGCCTTGGTTTTCAATTACTTGGGACATGGCGGAGAAGACGGCTTGTCGGGCGAACGAATTTGGGAAAAATCGGACGGACAAAACCTGAACAACCAATACAAATACCCGGTATTCATAACCATCACCTGCGAGTTCTCCCGTTTTGACAACCCCACAAGACCGACAGCCGGCGAATACACTTATTGGAATCCAAAAGGCGGAGCCATTGCTATGCTGACCACCATTCGATCCATCGGGCAGTTCAGTGCCGAAAATTTCAACGATGTCTTGTCCAAAAACTTGTTTTCATTCGGTTCAAACCAATACACTTCCATCGCCGAAGCCTTGAGAATTTCCAAAAACAGCAATCCCAATTCCTCTGCAAATGTCGTGCTCTATTTAGGCGATCCCGCCTTGATGTTGGCCATTGCAAAACCAAAAATAAGGTTAACAAAGGTAAATGACGTCCCCGTGTCCCAACCCTTTGACGATTTCAAATCATTGGCAAAAATGAAAATATCCGGAGAAATAACAGACGAGAACAACATTCCTCTGACCAATTACAACGGAGAACTCTCGACCATTATTTTCGACAAAACCATCACGAGAACAACCCTGAACAACGACGGAGAAAGTCCTCCAATGCCTTTTGACATCCTTGGAGAAACCATATTCAGGGGAAACGCATCGGTTACCAATGGGCAATTCGAGTTTAGCTTCATCGTCCCAAGAGACATCAGGATTCCATTGGCCAACGGAAAAATTAGTTTTTATGCCAAAAAGAACCAATCTTTCGAAAATCAAACCGGTTTTGACACCAACATCAAAATTGGAGGAATAAATGAAAATGCCGTCGTGGACAATATTAACCCTAGAGTGAAGTTATACATGAACGACGAAACTTTTGTTTCGGGCGGCACAACAAACGAATCGCCTTTCCTGCTGGCC
>JAGNPF010000272.1 GCA_017989775.1 Flavobacterium sp. | reverse complement strand
ACTAATTACTGTCCACTAATTTGTCCATCCACCATTACCAATTTTCTATCAGCCATATTGGCCAATTCTTCGTTGTGTGTTACAATCACGAAGGTTTGCCCAAACTCGTCACGCAATTTGAAAAATAATTGGTGCAGGTTTTCGGCAGAATGCGTGTCGAGATTTCCCGAAGGCTCATCGGCAAAAATGATGGCGGGCTTGTTGATCAAGGCTCTCGCCACGGCCACACGCTGTTGTTCTCCGCCCGAAAGTTCGTTGGGTTTGTGATTTATTCGATGCGAAAGACCCAAATATTCCAACAATTTTTTGGCTTCGGTTTCGGTTTCGTGTTTTGATTTATTGGCGATGTAAGCGGGAATGCAAACATTTTCCAAAGCCGTGAATTCCGGCAACAATTGGTGAAACTGGAAGATGAACCCCAGATTTAGGTTCCTGAATTTGGACAAGGTTTTGTCGTTCATCGTCAGGATGTCTTGACCGTTGATTTTTAATTCTGTCCCGTTTTCGATGGTGGGGTGGTCCAATGTTCCAAGAATTTGCAAAAGTGTCGTTTTTCCGGCTCCAGAAGCTCCCACGATGGAAACAATTTCGCCTTTTTGAATGTGTAAATCGACTCCTTTGAGTACGTGAAGTTGGTCGTAGTATTTATGGATGTTTTTTGCTTGTATCATCAATCGGAACAGTTTGTACAAAGAAACAAAGATTTTGGCTGATTTCTAAAATTATCTTTTGGCTTTAGGGTTAAATAAAATCTAAAATTTCTTTGGCATTGGATTTGTATCTTTGTTTTGAAAATTTAGAAAATGAAAGAAGAACTTCAAGTGGAACAAGCGAACAATAAAATTAGGGACCTCATTCTGGGGGTGTTGTTTGACGGAATTGGGATGTTGTCTTTTTCCATTCCGATTCTGGGTGATTTTTCGGATGTGGTTTGGGCGCCAATGGCAGGATTTCTAATGACCTGGATGTACAAAGGTCGAACTGGAAAAGTAGCTGGGGTATTTGCTTTTCTGGAAGAAATCATCCCGTTTACGGATGTGATACCTTCTTTTACATTGACCTGGATTTATAATTATTGGATAAAAAAGAAAGTATAATTTATTTTTTGGCTTCCTTCAAGAAAAATCCCAATCCCATACTTTTCAGCATTTTTTTCGAAAACGGAAAGAAGAATTTGGATTGGCCGAAAAGCCAACCAAAGAGCATCAGCAAAAAAGGGTATAAAGGCAGTACCAAAACGAGTAAAATAAAATAATAGAGCAACCAATGGGTGTTTTCTTTGTTGATGCCCAAGAAATCCATGGCATAACCGGAGATTTTTGCAGACAGGGAACCGTTTATGGCAAAAACTATAAAAATGATTGCCAAATCATAATTGGAAGCAATTCCCCAACGTTTTTTTAATTTCTCCATATTCATTCTAAATAACAACAAATATAGCAAGATTATCTTGTAGGAACATAGCCATTGAGTTTTTGTTTGAAGGTATTTTGAAAATAAATCATGTAATTGTAAATTAAGTAATTCACTTCATAGCCGTAATGGATTTGAGGTTCGTAGTTGATGGTCATTTCATACAAATTCGGATTGTATCGCTGGGGTTGCATCACGCGATTGTTCCATTCGTTGACATAGATTTGGTTTTTGGTTTCCAAATACACCAGCGAATGATATCCTCGGGGTTGGGACATACTGACAAGCCAAGTGCTGAAACCGGGGTCTATGATGATTACCTCGTATTCCAGGGAATCATTGGCAATTCGAATCGTGTCGTTTTTAATTCGAACTGGTTTTTGGGTAATTTGAATGGTGTCATTTTTGAAAGTCAAGGTGTTCTCCGGACTGGAAACCGTTGTTTTCGAAGTGTTGCAACCAACAATTAGGCAGAACAGCAATGCAACTATGTAAATGGCGTTTTTCATGACTTAAAAGGATTCATGAATTTACGAAAATAAATGGCAGATAGTATATTAATTAACAAAACCCGTTGAAGTTGATCAACGGGTTTGTTATTTATCATTTCACAAATTTACTTTCCAAAAAGTTTGCCCAAAAAACCGCCAAGTCCGCCACTTTTTTTGGTTACGGCAGCCATTGCATCTTCCATGTCGACTTTGCCGTCGGCATTTTGGTCCAAACCAAATTGTCCACCGTATTTGGAAACGGCTTCCATTAAATTACCATTTCCACCACCAGAAATGGCATTTACCAAATCAGAAATTTGAAAACTGTCATTTGGGTCTTTGGCTTTTCCAACTAGGGAGCCTAAAATTTGGGGAATCAAACTACCGGCCACACCGGAAGCAGCCGAACTTTCGATACCGAATTTTTCTCCCAAACTTCCAGACAATTGTTGGGTCAATTGTTGTACTACCGGATTGGAACTGTCTTGAGCCGCATTGCCTTGGAATAAGCCGGCAAGTTGCTCCACGCCACCCTCGGAAGCTATTTTTTGAAGTCCCGAAAGTATAGAGTTGCTGGCTTCGCCCATTACGGCATCATTTTGTTCGTTTGGAATGGCGTTGTTTTTTACAACTGCATCATTTCCATATTGTTGTACTAATTGCGTTAATTGTTCTAGCATAAAATTTGATTTTGATATTGAAATCAAATTTAATGAAAAAAGCCCGTTGTTAAACTAAATTAACAACGGGCTTTTGAATATTTAAAGAAAATTTAACCTAATATACTGATGATTTGCGAGGCCAATTCAGTTCCAATTCTATCTTGGGCTTCTCCTGTAGCGGCTCCAATGTGTGGAGTCAAGGAGATTTTTGGGTGCATCAAGATGGTTAGTTCTGGTTTTGGTTCGCTTTCGAAAACGTCCAATCCTGCAAAAGATACTTTTCCAGAATCCAATGCTTTTATCAAAGCCACTTCATCAATAACACCACCACGAGCACAGTTTACAATTCCAACGCCGTCTTTCATTGTTGCCAACGCCGCTTCGTCAACGATGTAACCATCTTGTGCTGGAACGTGCAATGTAATGAAATCAGCTTCTTTAAATAAAGACTCTAATGATTGCGTAACAATGGTTGTTGTAATAGATTGTCCGTCGAAAAACTCCACTTTCACATCTACCTGTGGAATAAATCCATCAGTAGCGATAACTTTCATTCCTAAACCAAGAGCCATTTTGGCTGTAGCTTGACCGATACGACCAATTCCAACAATTCCAAGGGTTTTTCCTCTCAATTCCACTCCATCAGCATACGCTTTTTTCAAGCCGTTAAAGTTTGTTTCTCCTTCTAATGGCATGTTTCTGTTGGAATCGTGCAAGAAACGAACACCTGAAAGTAAGTGAGCGAATACCAATTCAGCCACGGATTCCGATGAAGATGCCGGCGTGTTGATTACGTGAATTCCTTTGCTTTTGGCATATTCCACATCGATATTGTCCATACCAACACCACCACGACCGATGATTTTCAATCCAGGGCATGCATCAATAATATCTTTGCGAACTTTGGTGGCACTTCTTACCAAAACCACGATTACGTTGTTTTCGTTTACGAAGTTGGCTACTTGTTCTTGAGCCACTTTTGTGGTTATCACTTCATATCCACCTTTTT
>JAGNPF010000271.1 GCA_017989775.1 Flavobacterium sp. | reverse complement strand
CTTTTTCTTCATTTTTGGTAAAATGCTACTGTTTACTGAGGCTTTTGGCTTTTTTTTATAATAATTTTATTTGTAATAATCAAATGATTAATCTCATAAAAGCACCGATTATTTATAAATAACTTTACACTATGTAAATGATTTACGAAATCGTTTTTGATTAAGGACATCAAAATCCGTAATTGAGGTTGGATTTTTAAAAGATTTTCGTAATATTACTACATAAAAATGATTTGGATGAGAAAGATCAAATATAAGAAAGGTAGAAAACTCCAACCCAATAATTTGGAATATACCGGAATTCATAAAAAAACGGACTCAGAAATGCAGTTGTTTGTTTATGATGATTCTGATTTGTTTGAATATTCTGATTTCAAAGTTTCCGAACTCGAACAATGCCTTGATGTCCAAAAAACGAATTGGCTCAACATTCACGGTCTAAATGACCTCGATTTGTTGAAAAACATCAGTGGTTATTTCAAGATAGACAACTTTATGCTTGCTGATATTTTGAACACGACACGAAGAACCAAAATCGAGGAACAGCAAGATGTTTTGTTTTTCAACATCAAATCATTGTTGCCTATCGAAGATTCAGACAGTATTCGAGTGGAACAAATCAGTTTTTTGATAAAAGACGGTATCTTGATTTCTTTCCAGGAAAAACGTTCTGATTTTTTTACGCATATCAGGGAGCGACTTAGAACCCATTCAGGAATCGTGAGAACCAAAAAGGCCGATTATTTACTCTATATTCTTCTGGATTCGGTCATGGAAAATTTCTACATCACCATGGAAAACGAGGAAGACAAAATCGAGGAATTGATTGATTCGACCAAAAACGGTGCCGACCCGGTAATTCTGGAGAGAATAGAACAACACCGTGATAATTTCAACTTTTTGAAACGTTCCATCATTCCGCTTCGGGATTCTTTGTATGAAATAAAAAGTATCAAGGACGACAATGTTTTCAACGTGATTGACGTCGAAACTTTTACTTTCTTTTCCAGATTGCACCAAAAGAGCCTGGAGCTTTTGGAACAAATAGAATCCGATATGGGATCGCTGGAAAGCGCGTCCAATTTCTTTTTCTCGGCACAAACGCACAAGATGAACGAGATTATGAAAACGTTGACCATTGTTTCTTCCATTTTTATTCCGCTTACTTTTATAGTCGGTGTTTATGGAATGAATTTTAAACACATGCCGGAATTAGAATACGCATACGGATATTATACTATCGTGGGAATTATGGTTTTGATCGTCTTGGGGATGATTTACTATTTTAAAAGAAGGCGCTGGTTTTGATTAAAAATAAAGGGAATTACATAAAATTCCATTGAAATAAATTTAAAAATTAGAAAAAATGAACAAAGCTATCTACATAGCTACTAGTGAGGAAAGTAGTGGTAAATCGATTATTACCTTGGGTTTAATGAGTATGTTGATTGGTCGAACAGCCAAAGTAGGTTATTTCAGGCCGGTTATTGAGGATTTTGAGGAAGGAAAAATGGACAATCACATCGAAACGGTCATCAATCATTTCGGGTTGGATATTCAATATCAAGATGCTTACGCCATTACCAAAAGCAAGTTGATCAAGAAGAAAAACAAAGGAAAAATAGGAGAGGTAATCGACTTGATTATCGAAAAATACAAACGTCTGGAAGAACGATTCGATTTCGTTTTGGTGGAAGGAACCAGTTTCATGGGAGAAGGAACGGTTATCGAGTTGGATTTGAACGTTCTTATAGCCAAAAACTTGGGGATTCCTACCATTATTGTGGGAACTGGAGAAGGAAAAACCTTGGACGAATTTGTGGACAGTCTCTATTTGGCTTACGATTCTTTCAAGATGAAAGAGGTGGAAGTTTTGGCCGTGATTGCCAATAAAGTGCAACCCGAAAATCTGGAATTGGTAACAGAGCGTTTGAAAAGCAGTTTGCCGGAAGGTGTAATGGTCAATTCAATTCCTGTAATTAAAAGTTTGAACAATCCAACCATTCAAGAAATCGTGAAAGAATTGGATGCCAAAGTTTTGTTTGGTGCTGCCTTCTTGAACAACCAAATCGGAAGTTTCAGCGTGGGAGCGATGCAATTGCGAAACTATTTGTTGAACCTGAAAGAAAACGGCTTGGTAATCACTCCAGGAGACAGAGCCGACATCATTTTGGGAGCATTGCAGGCCAATGAATCGGCAAATTATCCTGCCATTTCCGGAATAGTCTTGACTGGAAACATCGTGCCCGAAGACAGCATCTTGAAATTGATCGAAGGACTTTCTACCATCGTGCCCATCATTTCGGTAGAAGGAGGGACATACAATATCACCAATAAAATAGGTTCCATAAAACCTAAAATTTATGCCAACAACAAACAGAAGATTCTAACTTCTATCAACACTTTCGAAAATTATGTTGACTTGGATAATTTGACCGAAAAATTCATCAAGTTTGAAGCTGAAGGAATGACGCCAAAAATGTTCCAGTACAATATGGTGAAAAGAGCCAAAAAACACAGGAAGCATATTGTTTTGCCGGAAGGAAACGACGACAGAATCATCATCGCCGCTTCTCGATTGTTGTCGATGGACGTGGTGGACATTACCATCATTGGTGACAAAAAACAAATCGAAAACAAGGTGCTTGAACTAGGTTTGGCTTTCGATTTTTCCAAAGTGAACATCATCAATCCAAGAGAGAACGAGCATTACGATGATTACGTGAATACGTATTACGAGTTGCGTAAAGCCAAGAAAATGACACTGGAAATCGCCAGAGATTTGATGGAAGACGGGGCTTATTTTGGTACGATGATGGTGTATAAAGGACATGCGGACGGAATGGTTTCCGGAGCGGCCCATACTACGCAACATACCATTTTGCCGGCTTTGCAATTCATCAAGACCAAACCGCATTGTTCCATCGTTTCTTCCGTGTTCTTTATGTGTCTGGAAGACCGAGTTTCTGTTTTTGGAGATTGTGCCATCAATCCAAATCCTACTGCCGAACAATTGGCTGAAATTGCCATTTCTTCTGCCGAATCCAGTTTGGCTTTCGGAATTGAACCCAAAGTGGCTATGTTGTCTTATTCATCTGGTTCGTCAGGAAAAGGAGACGAGGTGGACAAAGTTCGTAAAGCAACCGAAATCGTGAAAGAAAAACGTCCTGACCTGAAAATTGAAGGTCCTATTCAATATGATGCTGCCGTTGATCCAGTAGTGGGACAAAGTAAAATGCCAAATTCAGAAGTGGCAGGACACGCCAGCGTATTGATTTTCCCTGATTTGAACACAGGAAATAATACCTATAAAGCGGTTCAAAGAGAAACAGGAGCATTGGCAATTGGTCCAATGTTGCAAGGATTGAACAAACCGGTGAACGATTTAAGTCGTGGTTGTACCGTGGACGACATCATCAATACAGTCGTGATTACGGCCATTCAGGCACAAGGGTTTTAATAATAATAAAAAGAATTAAAAAATTTTATAATTCTTAATAATAAAAGAACTTTGCCACTTAGTATTTAAGTGGCAAAAAAAAGAATTGTTTTTAAAAGAAATTTAATATGAAAAT
>JAGNPF010000270.1 GCA_017989775.1 Flavobacterium sp. | reverse complement strand
GTTTTGACCTATATCGCCCCAAAAGGAAAAACCGAAAACGGTGCCATTCAATTCGAAATAAAAGCCTCGCTAACCAACAGGGACGACACTTTCATTCGTGCTGGATTGAGTGCCAATGCCTCGATTATTTTGGAAAAAGCCGACAAAGTGATGGCCATAAAAGAATCGTTGATACAATTTGACGGAAAGACCCAAAAACCTTTTGTGGAAGTGGAAACCACAAGCCAAAAATTCGTCAGGAAAAATCTTGTTCTTGGCGTAAGCGACGGAATTTATGTTGAAATCAAAAGCGGATTGAAGGCTTCCGACAAAATAAAAGTTTGGAATCAAGGTTTGAAAACAGAAGAAGAAAAACCAAAAGGTTAGCAGATAAAAAGAATTTCAGTTTTAAAATAAATGTTAAATATGTATAGTATCTTTGCTATGCTTTCATTCAAAATATATGAAAAAAAATAATTGTTTCCCACTCGTTTTCATCCTGCTCTTTAGCTTGTCGATTCAAGCGCAGACCAAAAAATGGACCTTGGAAGATTGCGTGAAATACGCCATTGACAATAATATTTCCATCAAACAAACCGAACTGGATACCAAAACGGCCGATATTGACAAAAAAGGAGCCATCGGAAATTTTATCCCTTCGTTAAATTCCAATGCTTCCCACTCTTGGAACGTGGGTTTGAACCAAGACCCGACCACGGGACTTTTGAGAAACCAAACTACCCAATATTCCTCGGTGGGTGTTGGAGCCGGTTTTGATATTTACAAAGGATTGCAAAATCAGAACACGCTTCGAAAAGCCAATCTTTCGATACTTGCGGCCAAATACCAATTGACCAAAATGCAGGAAGATGTGGCTTTGAACGTGGCCAATGCCTTTTTGCAAGTGCTTTTCAACAAAGAAAATTTGAAAGTCAAACAAGAACAAAAAGCCATCAACGAAAAACAATTGGCCCGTTCCGAAGAATTGGTGAAAGCCGGTTCAGTGCCAAGAGGCGATTTGTTGGACATCAAGGCCACCGTTGCTTCCGATGCCCAAAATGTGATTACTGCCGAAAATGCCTTGTTGATTTCGAAATTGAGTCTAGCTCAATTGTTGCAACTCAAGGAGTTTTATGATTTTGACATCACCGACGATACTTCTGTCAAAGACGAAAACAACATCTTGTCCCAAACGCCAATTGCGGTTTACGACAAAGCCAAAGAACAAAGAACCGAATTGAAAATAGCCCAAACCAATTTGGAAATCGCCGAAAAAAACGTGGCTATTGCCAAAGGCGCTTTTCAACCCTCATTGCAAGGTTTTTATAATTTCAATACCCGAATTTCCTATGCCGACACCTATGCCAATCAAAATGGAGTAGTCGTAGCCCAACCTGCAGCTCCATTTGGAGAACAATTTAAGGACAATAGGGGACAAGCTTTCGGAGCCCAATTATCGATTCCCATCTTTAACGGTTGGTCAGTTAGAAATAATGTGGAGCGCAACAAAGTCAATTTGGAAAAATCCAAAATTGCCGTAGAACAAGAAGAATTAACTTTGCAAAGAAATGTCTATACCGCATTTACCGATGCCAAAGGAGGCTTGAAAGCTTACGAATCGGCGCTTTCTGCTCTAGATGCCAGACAGGAAGCCTACAATTATGCCAAAGAAAAATATGCCGTGGGGATGATGAACTCTTTCGATTTCAACCAATCACAAACTTTATATACAGTGGCACAATCGGAAGTGTTGAGAACAAAATACGACTATATTTTCAAAATAAAAATACTGGAATTCTACTTTGGAATTCCCATCATAAAAAACTAATTCATCATGTCTAAAAAAACTATTTATATTTTAATTGGAGCCGCCGTTGCAATCATCGGGTTGTTGATTGTACTTTCTAAATCGGGTGTCATTGGAAACAAAGACAAAGGAAAATCGGTCGAAATTGCCAATGTCAATGCGACAACCATTGTCGAGACGGTTTCGGCAACCGGGAAAATCCAACCCGAAATTGAGGTAAAAATTTCTTCGGAAGTTTCGGGAGAAATCATCTCCTTGAACGTGATAGAAGGACAAGTGGTCAAAAAAGGCGATTTGCTGGTTAAGATAAATCCGGATTTATACACCTCGGGCTATAATCGTACGCTTTCCAATTTATCGGGAACCAAGGCCAATTTGAGCCAAGCCGATGCTTCGTTCAAGGAAGCCAAAGCCAATTACGACAGGAACAAAACCTTGTTCGAAAAAGGAATTATTTCCAAGTCGGATTGGGATAAAGCTATAGCTTCTTTTGAAGTGGCCAAAGCCAACAAACAATCCGCTTATTTCAATGTGCAATCTGCTTCGGCGACCGTGAACGAGGCCAAAGACAATCTAGGCAGAACCACTATTTATGCGCCAGCTGACGGAACCATTTCGGTGCTTAACGTGGAATTGGGAGAACGTGTTTTAGGGACCCAACAAATGGCGGGAACCGAAATTCTTCGTGTGGCCAACCTGAATAACATGGAAGTGGAAGTTGACGTGAATGAAAACGACATCGTAAAAATAAAAGTGGGCAACGAAGCCAAAGTGGAAGTGGATGCCTATTTGAAAAAACAATTTAAAGGGGTTGTTACCAGTATTTCCAATTCGGCGAGTTCGACTTTAACCGCAGACCAAGTGACCAATTTCAAGGTGAAAGTGAGAATCTTGAAAGAGTCGTATCAAGATTTATTGGAAGGAAAACCGGCGACTTATTCACCTTTCCGACCAGGAATGACGGCTACGGTTGACATTATTACCAAAACGAGAGCCAATGTTTTGGCAGTACCAATTAGTTCCGTGGTCGTAAAATCGGACACGACAGCCGTAAAAGGATTTAAAGTGGAAGACGAAGCGGAGAAAAAAGCAGCTCCAAAAAGTGACAAAAAACTCGAATGTGTTTTCGTGAAAGTGGGTGACAAGGCCAAAATTCGCATCATCAAAACAGGAATTCAGGACGACACCAACATTGAAGTGCTTTCCGGACTCAAAAAAGGGGACGTAGTCATCACGGGGCCATTTTCGACCGTTTCAAAAGATTTGAATTCAGGGGACAAGGTGACGACAGACAAAGTGGAAGAGAAAAAATAGCGTGCAGTTGGCAGATTTCGGTTGACAGTTGACAGAAATCCGTAAATTTGTAAATCAGTTTGAGAGTTTAAACAACTCTTAAACTCTTAAACTCTTAAACCTTTAAACTCTTAAGCCATTTTGTCCTATATCTTAAACATCGAAACCGCCACCAAGAACTGCTCAGTTGCCTTGGCAAAAGAAGGAAAAACAATTTTATGTAAAGAAAATGCCGAAGAAGGCTATTCCCATGCCGAACGTTTGCATGTTTTTATGGAAGAAATCATCAAGGAAGTCGGTATTACTTTTCAGGATTTGTCCGCGATTGCCGTGAGTCAAGGGCCGGGTTCTTATACCGGATTGCGCATTGGCGTTTCTGCCGCAAAAGGCTTGTGTTATGCATTAAGTGTTCCGCTAATTGCCGTAGATACTTTGCAAGTTTTGGCTTCGCAAGCCAATGTTTCGAGCGGATTGATTATCCCGATGCTCGATGCCAGAAG
>JAGNPF010000269.1 GCA_017989775.1 Flavobacterium sp. | reverse complement strand
TAAGTGTTTTGAATTGGCTAAAATACTAAGATTTTTTTAAAAATGGAATTATAGAGATTGACTAAAAGAAATAGAATGATTTGCTTTATTTTTGCAAAAAAAAATAAATCTCTGTTTTGATGTTCAATTTTATAGAAATAATAGGTGTTGTTGCTTTTGCTATGTCTGGTTCCTTGACTGGAATGCATAAAAAATTGGATCTTTTTGGCGTTTTCGTTATTGCACTGGCTACCTCTTTTGGTGGCGGAACTTTGCGTGATGTATTGATGGGTGAAAAGGTTTTCTGGCTCAAAACTGAAAATCTGATCTATATTTATGTTGCCGTTTTGGGTTATTTATTGGCAATTCTTTTTCATAAAAAATTGGAATATTTTCGTATTTCGCTATTTTTATTCGACACAATAGGATTGGGTATATATACCTTGGTTGGACTTGAAAAAGGTTTGGTTTTTGGATTAAATCCTATTATATGTGTTGCATTGGGCACTATAACTGCCTGTTTTGGAGGAGTGACTCGGGATATTTTATGTGCCGAGGTGCCCAATTTATTCAAACAGGAAATCTATGCGACCATTTGTGTGGCTGGAGGAATTGTGTTTTTTGGATTAAAAAAAATAAATATGGATAACGATATGCTGTATTTGACAACTTCGGTTTTTATTATTGCCGTCCGATTATTGGCTGTCAAATACAAATGGCAAATCAAGGCACTAAAAATCGATGAATAATTTAGTTAGTGTTTGTTTTCGTAAATTTCAAAGAAGTAATTGGAATAAAATAATGTCTTTTTTTAAAGGCTGCCTTTTTGTGTCATTTCGACGAAGGAGAAATCGCATTAGTTGCTCTCGCTATGTGATTTCTCCTTCGTCGAAATGACAAAACAACCGAATAATTACATCTACAACAACAGTATTGAAATATGTCAATAAATGTTTCTGATTACTTAGGTGCAATCAAAAATCTAAATGCTACAACCTGAAATTTACAATCTGCAATCTGAATTTAAAGAATCCCTCTTGCCTTGATTTCCAAATATTTGTTAATCGTGTCCAAAGTCAGGTTTTCGGGTTGGGTGAGCACCGAATAAATCCCGTATTTCTTGAGTTCGTTGACGATTAATCGTTTTTCGAAAGAGAATTTCTCGGCAATTACTTTGTCATAGACTTCTTGGATGTTTTCGGCTTTTTTGTTGATGAGTTCGTTCAGTTCGGTGTTCTGGAAGAAGACCACGACCAACAAATGGTTTTTGGCAATCCCTTTCAAATAGGGCAATTGCCGATGCAGGGCGTCCATCGTCTCGAAATTGGTGTACAAAATAACCAAACTCCTTTGATTGATGTTTTTCTTGATGTCGGTGTACAAACGGCTGAAATCGCTTTCAAAAAAATCGGTTTTGATGTTGTACAAGGTTTCCAGAATCTTGTGCATTTGCGAAGCGCGTCTTTCGGCAAAAACCCGGTTTTCCACTTTTTTCGAAAAGGTCAACATTCCCGCCTTGTCCTGTTTTTTTAAGATGACATTCGATAAAACAAGCGTAGCATTGATGGCATAATCCAATAAACTCAGTCCGTTGAAAGGCATTTTCATCATGCGGCCTTTGTCGATAATCATATAAACCGATTGCGATTTTTCGTCCTGAAATTGATTGACCATCAAAGCGTTTTTCTTGGCCGTGGCTTTCCAATTCAAGGTTCGGATGTCGTCGCCTTGATTGTATTCCTTGATTTGCTCGAACTCCATCGTGTGACCAATTCTACGGATTTTCTTGATGCCGTATTGAAACAAATTGTTAGAAAAAGCCATCAAACTGTATTTTCGTAACTGAATGTAGGATGGATAAGTCGGCACCATTCTTTGATTGTCGAATTGGAATCGTCTCGAAATTAAAAACAAAGGCGAAGAAACATATACATTCAAATTCCCGAAATAATATTCGCCACGTTCGGTGGGACGCAAATAATATTGGATTTCTTTTTCCGAAGAAGCTTTTATTTTTTGCATGATATTAAAATTACGAACCTGAAACTGGAAGGGAATTTCGTCAATTATTTTCACTGAAATCGGAAACGTATAGTAGTTTTTGATGCCCACTCTTATTTCGTTTTCATCGCCATTGGACAATTTTTCCGGCATCATTCGATTGCCTTCGATGCCATTTTTGGTAAAAAATAAAATCAAGACATCCAGAACCAAAAAAGTCAATAACATCAATACAATATACCAAGTGGCGTTGTACAATGCGGGAAATATAAAGGCCAAAACAAACAATCCCACCACGCCCAAAAGCACGTAGAAAAAGAAATTGTTGATGTATAAACTTTTGAGTAGTTTCATAGTTTTAGTTTCTGGAAACTTGAAATTAGGATTTTGACTTTGTGAAAGTTTCAAACTTTAACAGAGGTTTTTAGCGACTACAACATTTATTTTTTGAATGTTGAAATTATTGTTCTGATATCATTTCGAAGAATTTCTAATATCGTTTGTTTGTCAACCAAAATCTTTTCGTTTTGTGGTTTTTCAGTAAACTGATACCAATATGGGTCCTCTTTTAGAATAAACAAATTTGATGGTATTTCTTTTATTTTTATAAACTGAGAATCTCCAACTAAAGGCACGACTTTTTCGGCATAATCATTTCCAGTATTGTCTTTGTACATACTTTTTAAAGCTTTTCTTTCCGCATTTGGTAAAGCGTGGATTCCTTCGTATAAAAATCCTACCTTAGATTTTTCAGAAAAACAGATAGCGGTTACAAACTCTCCTTCGTTTATTTTAATTATTCTGAATGTCGAAACCCATTCAAATCCTGCTTTTTTCATTTCTTCTTCGGCGATTTGGGCAACTTCATTTTTATTAACCCAAGCAGTGGTCAACTTATTCCCAGGTAAAAAATTTAAGAAAAAATCATAATAATTTTCATTTGTGATTTTTTGTGAATGGGAAGTTATAGTAAATAAAAATAATACGAGTAAAAAAGCTTTTTTCATAATTTATTGTTTTGATTTTTAGGGTGTAAATAAATATTAATTTATTAAATCTTTGAAAATCAGTTCCATCCGTTTAATCTGTGTGCCATTTTTATTAAATCTACCTCGGAATCTCCACACTTTCCAAAATCTGTTTGATGATTTCAATACTCGTAATGCCTTCCATTTCGCGTTCTGGCGTTACGATAACACGGTGTTGCAATACGGGAATCGCAGCTTCCTTGATGTCTTCGGGTGTCACGAAATCACGTCCACGGATGGCGGCAAAACCTTTGGCGGCGTTCAAAATCGCTATCGAAGCACGAGGTGAAGCACCCAAATACAAAAAGGCATTTTCACGGGTGTTGATCACAATTTTTGCAATGTATTCCAATAAGTTTTGCTCCACGATAATTTGTTTGACCAAGGCTTGGTACAGCTTGATTTCTTCCGAAGAAAGCAAGGTTTTGATGTTGTCGAGTTTGCCTTGGTTTTGCAGCGTGTGTTCTCTTTGGATAATCAGGATTTCCTCGTCCATTTTTGGATAATCGATGGAGATTTTGAATAGAAAACGATCCAATTGTGCTTCTGGTAAACGGTAAGTTCCTTCTTGTTCAATAGGGTTTTGGG
>JAGNPF010000268.1 GCA_017989775.1 Flavobacterium sp. | reverse complement strand
CTGTAGAAATCATCCTCGGCTTTTTTCAGTTTTATGATTTTTTTTGCCGGAAGGACTCCTTTCAGGTTGGCAATGAATTTTTTTCGAAGCTGGCACAATTCATCTTCATTGCTTTCCATTTGTGCAAGTAGGGTTGCAGCTTCTTTTTCGCTCATTTTGTCCAAGGCTTCATCGTCCATTCGGGCTTTGAATGCCCTCATTTTGTGATGTTTCAATTCAAATTGTTTGTCGTCGAAAGCATTGTATATGGGCCAGAATTTGGAAGCTTCTTCCGTGGTCAAGGCCAATTCATTGGTGATGAAACCTACTTTCAAGGCTTTGATTTGTTCTTTCTTTTCGTTCATTCCTTGCTGTGCAAACGAGGAAATCGAAAGGAAAAAAAGTATGATCAGGATTGTTTTGTTTGTTTTCATGGGTATTAATTTAATAGATATTGTTCTAAATCGTTCTCTGCCGAAAGTTCGTTTTCTATGACTCTGTCTTCAATGTTCAAATCGATGTTGATTTTTTGGATGTCTTTCTCGTCAAGGAGGTTCACTATGTCCAGAGAGGACACATTCGAATGGTAGCTGATGTAATTTTCCAAGGTTGCATCATCAATTTCGGATGAACGACCGTAGAAATTATTGTTAACAACAGGAATGCTCAAAGCCAATACCAAAACAGCCGCAGCGGCATAAATCCAGGTTTTTCTTTTGGCAAAAAGCGAAATTGTTTTTGGCTCTTCCACAGGCAATTGTTGCATTACTCTTGCCGAAAAAGTGTCAAAATAATGCTCCGGGATTTTGAATCCGGATTCTATTTTTGGTTCGTTATCTAGTTTAAAATTTTTCATCATGTTCATTAGACTCAATTATTGTCAAAAAGTTTAATTTGTCGTTACAAAGGCTTCTATTTTTTTTACGGCGTGGTGGTAGGAAGCTTTCAAGGCTCCCACCGATGTTCCCAGAATTTCCGATATTTCTTCGTATTTCAATTCTTCAAAATACTTCATTTTGAAGACCAATTGTTGTTTTTCGGGTAATTGCAATATTGCTTTTTGCAATTTAATTTGAATTTCGTTGCCGTCAAAATGGATGTCGGCTTTCAGGTTGTCGATGGCTTTGCTCTGCAATGTTTCGGATGAAATCCCGCTTTTTTTGGCTTTTTGATTCAAAAAAGTCAAGGCTTCGTTGGTGGCTATGCGATACATCCACGAAAACAGTTTGCTTTCGCCCTTGAATTTATTCAAATTTTGGAACACTTTCACGAAAGTATTTTGCAGGACATCATCCGTGTCGTCATGATTCAAAAGAATGTTTCGAACATGATTGTACAACGGTTTTTGATATTCTTTCAAGAGTTTTTGAAACGCCTGGTTTTGCGTTTTTGGATTTAATAATTCTTGAATAAATTCCTGTTCTTCTTGCAAAGCTGTTATTTATACGTTTAGAATGGAATTTTTGGAAAAGGTTTAATCCATTGGAAAAAAAATTAAAACTCGGAAGGAATTTCTTTCTCCTCATTGGCTTTCGGAGCCACTTCTCCTGTTGTTGCCGGAATTGTGGTTGCAGGCTTGGCTGCTGCTTTTTGTTTGATGGGATAATAAATTTCCGTAATCCATTTCGATGGATTGTTGCTTTCGTTTTTGCCAATCGTGAATATTTCAAGACGCGAAAATGCCGAATCCACGCCAAGGTATTTGGAACGAACGTAATCCGTTGTTTTGTCCAATGCTTTTTGGGTATGTGAATAATGACCCGTCAAAGTGGTTTTCACTGCTTGGAACGCGGGAAGTGTCTTGGACGAAATGTCGCTTCCTTCAATAATAAAGATAGGGTCTTTGATGGGGATGCAAATCGACAATCGTGTCAGTTCGTTGGTTGTGTCGTAGGTGTGGTAAATGATGAATGGCTTGCCGCTGATGGCAATGTTGTTTTTCTTGCAGAAATCGGTAATCTTGTGGAAAACAATTCCGGCATTCTTGGCCACTTTTGAAAATTCGCTGGTAAATGTTTGCGCCAGATAGAAGGTTTCGGTTTTGTTGACCAAACCATCCACTTTCACAGAATAAGTGTTGATTTCATAATCCAGTTTTTTGTCCAGGTTGACCAAACTTTTTTCGAACATGGAACCCAATATTTTGCCGGCACCACCATTGAAAGCGGTCATTACCTTGAATAAAAAGCCCATTTGTCCTTTGGCTTTCCAGGATACTTTTGTTTTTCCCAAAGTGTCTTTGAAGTGTATCGAAACATCGGCAGAATTGCCGTTGAAATTCATTTTTTGAACAATGCTGTCACTTTCTTTTGCACTCAGGGTCAGCAAGTCGCCCTCTCCTTGTTCTCCTTGCCAAGAAAAAGAACTGCCTTTGCCAATGCTGATTTGCGATGGCGTTATTTTTATCAGGGAATCTTCCACTGCCAATGAATTCCATTCTTTCCAATTATTGGAATCATTCACGTAATTATAGACCGCCAATTTTGGTGAATTGATGATCTTGCTTCTTTCCACGGTAAATTCTCCTTTTTGGGTGGCAACAAAAATGGACAAAGCCACTAAACTAAGTAACAGCAAAAGAAAAAGATACTTTACGATTCTCATAATAAATGGATTAATTTCAGTGGTAAAGTTAGAAATTTTATTAATACGTTTAACTGTAATAAAAGTTTTGTCCTTTTTTTCTGGTACACTTATTGGATAACGGTTTATTCAAAAACGGGAAATTAGGACCTAAACGTCAGTATTTCAAAAAATTGTCTTGCGAATGAGAAATGCGAGAAAGGGGAGTCCTTGCAGGCTATTCATAATTTTTCGCTAAATAGTATGCTTGCATTGTAAAATGTTTCAAAAATACATACATTTGCCTCGTTCTGTTATAAATAAAACAATCAAATACTCTTAAATCGATGAAATTACTTGAAATTGCCGGTATTTTTATGACCCTTGGAGTTTCTTTTGTGTGTAATGCACAAACAGCAAAAACCACGGATGTAAAAACGGCACAAAATGAACCTTTTGAATATGTTGCCGAACAATTCGCCGACATCAAAGTATTGCGCTACCAAATTCCCGGTTGGGAAAACCTGACCTTAAAAGAACAAAAATTAGTTTATTATCTTACCCAGGCCGGATATTCAGGTCGCGACATCACTTGGGACCAGCATTACAAAGACAATCTGAAAATAAGGAAAGCACTCGAAAATATCTATGTCAATTATAAAGGAGACAAGAATTCCAATGACTGGAAAAATTTTGAAATTTATGTAAAAAGAGTTTGGTTTGCCAACGGGATTCACCACCATTATTCCAACGACAAAATCAAGCCTGCTTTTTCTGCAGCCTATTTCAATGGATTGATGAAAGCCACAAAAACAACTTTGTCGCCTTCAATCGTGGCGGTTCTCTTTAATGATGCCGATGCCAAGAAAGTAAATTTGGATGAGTCAAAAGGATTGTTGGAAAGTTCTGCCATCAACTTTTATGGAAAAGGAATCACTGCAAAAGAAGTGGAAGATTTTTACGCCAAGAAAACAACTCCAGATGCCAAAAGACCTTACTCTTTTGGGTTGAATTCTAAATTGGTTCGTAACTCGAAAGGACAATTGGAAGAAAAAGTA
>JAGNPF010000018.1 GCA_017989775.1 Flavobacterium sp. | reverse complement strand
CGATGAAGGAAACGAAATTGTTTTGCCAAAAGAAAAACAAATTCCATCGGATTTCTTCAGAAAAGGCGATAACGTTCGTGGAATTATTGAAAGCGTTGAATTAAAAGGGAATAAGCCGCAAATTATTATGTCTAGAACTTCTGAGAAGTTCTTGGAAAAATTATTTGAACAAGAAATCCCAGAGGTTTTCGACGGTTTGATCATGGTGAAAAATGTAGTTAGAATTCCTGGTGAAAAAGCAAAAGTAGCCGTAGATTCTTATGATGATAGAATTGATCCTGTTGGAGCTTGCGTGGGAATGAAAGGTTCTCGTATTCACGGTATCGTTCGTGAGTTGGGTAATGAAAACATAGATGTCATCAATTACACCAGCAATGTTCAATTGTATATCACAAGAGCATTGAGCCCAGCAAAAGTTTCTTCCATCAAGATTAATGAAGAAACCAAAAGAGCGGAAGTTTTCTTAAAATTAGAAGAGGTTTCCAAAGCAATTGGTAGAGGAGGACACAATATTAAATTAGCCGGACAATTGACGGGTTACGAACTTGACGTTATTCGTGAAGGAGATGTTGCCGGGGCAATTGCAGATGAAGACGATGTTGAATTGACAGAGTTTTCAGACGAGATTGAAGAATGGGTAATCGAAGAATTTGCCAAAATTGGATTGGATACCGCAAAAAGTATCTTGAAACAAGATGTTGATGATTTGGTTAGAAGAACAGATCTTGAAGAAGAAACCATTCTAGATGTAATGCGAATATTAAAAGAAGAATTTGACAGTTAGTCAATTATAAAATAAAAATTAATTTTCAACCTTATTTTTCCTCTCCAATCGAGAGTTAGTGTGAGGGAGAAAAACAAAAAATCATGTTTATTTCCTCTTGTATGGAGAGGGGTAGGATGAGAAAATAAGGTAATATTAAAAAGGTTTTATGTCTGAAGAGAAAGTTATTAGAATAAACAAGGTTTTAAGGGAGTTGAATATTTCTTTGGAAAGGGCTGTGGATTATCTAAAAGATAAGGGGATTGTTGTTGAATCCAACCCCAACACAAAAATTTCTGGCGATGTGTACAATGTTTTGTGCGGTCAATTTGCGGGCGATAGGGGCAATAAAGAAGCTTCAAAAGAAGTAGGGGAAGAGAAAAGAAAAGAGAAAGAAGCGTTGCGTATCGAGCGTGAAAAAGAAATTGAAGAAAAGCGCAAACAAGACGAGGAAAGGTTAAGAAGCCAGGAAGTTATCAAGGCTAGAGCTACCGTAACGGGTCCAACGCTTGTTGGGAATATTGATCTTAATCCTAAGAAACCAGTAGTAGTTCCTCCTCCGGCAGCTGTTGAGAAAAAGGAAATTCCTGTTGAGAACATTCAACAAGAAAAACCGGTTCAGCAAGAAAAGCCTGTTCAAAAAGAAGCTGTTCAAAAAGAACCAGTACAAGAGAAAGTTGTCGAAAACAAAGAGGTTGCGAAACCTGTTGTTGAAACTAAAGTTGAAGCAGTGGTTCCAGAACCAAAAGCAGTCGCTCCAAAAGCTGTTGAAACTCCGGTTGTGAGCACTCCACCGGTTGAAGAATCAATCGCGACTCAATACCAAAAACTTTCCGGTGCCACTTTGACTGGACAAATAATCGATTTGTCGCAATTCAGCAAACCGAAGAAGAAAAAAGAAGATCCTAAAATTACGCCCAACAAACCAGGTGCTCCTGGAGCTGCAGCTAATGCGGCCAATAATGCCAACAAGAATAAAAGAAAAAGGATTGCTCCAAAACCAGGTGCGCCAAGACCCCCTGCAGTTCCGGGTGCTCCAAATCCAAACAAGATTACTCCAAATGCTGGAGGCGGAGGTTTTAATGCCAATAGAGGTGCTAGACCAGGTTTCGTAAAAGGAGCCAGACCAGCCATTGTTGCCAAAGTAGAGCCTACCGAAGAAGAAGTAAAAAATCAAATTAGAGAAACTTTAGAAAAACTGCAAGGAAAAGGTGGCAAATCTAAAGCGGCTAAATATAGAAGAGACAAAAGAGATACGCACCGTCAAAAATCTGATGACGAACAAAGAGCATTGGACGAAGGCAGCAAAACCATCAAAGTTACCGAGTTTGTAACCGTTGGTGAAATTGCCATTATGATGGATGTGCCAGTTACCAAAGTGATTGGAACTTGTATGTCACTTGGAATCATGGTTACCCAAAACCAACGTTTGGATGCCGAAACACTTACCATTGTTGCCGATGAATTTGGTTATGAAGTTGAATTCATTACCGTTGACATTGAAGAAGCGATTCAGGTTGTTGAGGACAAAGAAGAAGATTTAGTATTCAGAGCGCCAATCGTAACTGTAATGGGTCACGTCGATCACGGTAAAACCTCTTTGCTGGATTATATTCGTAAAGAAAATGTTATTGCCGGTGAATCTGGAGGAATCACGCAACACATTGGTGCTTACGGGGTGACATTGGATAACGGGCAAAAAATTGCGTTCTTGGATACGCCGGGTCACGAAGCGTTTACCGCAATGCGTGCTCGTGGAGCTCAAGTTACGGATATTGCCATTATTGTGGTGGCTGCCGATGATGACATTATGCCACAAACCAAAGAAGCCATTTCCCACGCACAAGCTGCTGGGGTGCCAATTATATTCGCTATTAACAAAGTGGATAAACCGAATGCTAATGTTGAGAAAATCAAAGAGCGTTTGGCAAGTATGAATTTATTGGTTGAAGATTGGGGTGGAAAAATTCAATCGCATGATATTTCTGCAAAATTTGGTACAGGTGTAAAAGAATTATTGGAAAAAGTATTGTTGGAAGCAGAACTTCTAGATCTTAAAGCTAATCCTAACAAAGCCGCTCAAGGAACTGTTGTGGAAGCATTCTTGGATAAAGGAAAAGGATATGTTTCTACCATATTAGTTCAACACGGAACCCTTAAAATAGGGGATTATATGTTGGCTGGAAAACACCATGGTAAAATTAAAGCCATGCACGATGAGCGTGGAAACATTGTCAAAGAAGCTGGTCCTTCAACTCCGGTGTCCGTATTAGGATTGGATGGAGCTGCAACGGCAGGTGACAAGTTCAATGTTTTTGAAGATGAAAAAGAAGCCAAGCAAATTGCCGCCAAACGTTCGCAGTTGATGCGTGAACAATCAGTTCGTACACAACGTCACATTACGTTGGATGAAATTGGACGTCGTATTGCATTGGGTCAATTCAAGGAATTGAACATTATCCTTAAAGGAGACGTGGACGGTTCTGTTGAAGCCTTGTCTGATTCGTTCTCTAAATTGTCAACCGAAGAAATTCAAATCAACATTATTCATAAAGGTGTTGGTGCCATTACTGAAACCGACGTCATGTTGGCTTCCGCTTCTGATGCCATCATCATCGGATTTAATGTTCGTCCTGCCGGAAACGCCAGACAATTGGCCGACAAGGAAGAAATTGACATCCGTTACTACTCCATCATTTACGCCGCTATCGACGACTTGAAAGATGCGATGGAAGGAATGCTTGCTCCTGAAATGAAAGAAGAAGTTCTGGGTACTGCCGAAGTTAGGGAGTTGTTCAAAATTTCTAAAGTGGGTACCATTGCAGGTTGTATGGTAATGGACGGAAAAATCGTAAGAAATGCCAAAATCAGGATTATTCGTGATGGCGTGGTAGTTCATACAGGTGAATTGGTTGCCTTGAAACGTTTCAAAGACGATGTGAAAGAAGTGTCGAAAGGGTACGATTGTGGTATCCAGATAAAAGGATACAACGACATTGAGGAAAGAGACGTTATCGAAGCGTTCCACGAAGTGGCCATCAAAAAGAAATTGAAATAAAATTTCGATTTAGTTTATATAGAAAATCCCGAGCAATCGGGATTTTTTTGTTTTAGACGGGGCTAGTTTTTTTCTGGAATTGTATGAATTTTTAGTAGATTTGTTTGCTTTGCTATTTGAAAAGGAAAAGAATCCAACTCTGTATATTCATAAAATACACAGGGATATTAAATTAGGTCAAAAATGAAAAATGAAGGCTTTGAAATATCAATTAAACAGTTGAAGGTTATCTTGAGTATCGGAACAATTATATTGGCATTCTTTCTTGTTTATAAGTTTGTTGTCATAAGTTCGAGATAACAATTACTGGATGATTCTTTAAGAAATATTAGGGAAGAAAATTTTCAAGGATTTGTAATTGATAAAAATTATGATAAAAATAATCATAATTCACCAATGATATATTTAAGAGACAAAACTAAAATTGCAGTATTTGGTGAATTTTGGTCTCAAATCAAGGTTGGAGATTCACTCGAAAAGAAAAAAGGAGAAACAATTATTTCAGTGTATAGGGATGATGTGAAATTTACATTAGATAATAAAGATGTTATAAATGATTTAAAAAAGTAGTTCCTGGTTCGCTGGAGGGTGAATTATCATGTAAATACTGACTTAGAATTTCATTCTGTGTCCGCAAACACAATCAAACAAAACAACTCAAAAAACAAAAAAAAAGCAACTCAATTTGAGTTGCTTTTTTGCTAAAATTGTAAATTAATAGTTACCTACTCGGCTTTATCAAAAGCATGTTTTTGTAACGGTCTTTGAGTTCTGCCATATTTTTTTCGGCTTCGATTCGGCTTTTGAAATTCCCAACCCAAACTTTGTAATTTGGCGTGTTGAAAACGATTGTGGCATCAATATTTTTGAACTCGAGTCTAAAATCATTCAAAGTTTTTTTGGCGTTTTCGCTGCCGCCATTGAAAATTTGAATTTTATAGGAATCATTTACCGTAAGAGAAGTATTTATTTTTCTCTTTTCGTTCAATAATTGTTCGAATTTTGTATCTTGATTTACCGTGATATTTTGGTCTTGTGCGTGCAATTTTGGTATCAAAGCAACTAGTAACAAGGAAGATAAAAAGATTTTTTTGTAGGCTATAATTCTCATAATCTGATTGTTTTTATACAAAAATAGTGTTTAATGATTAAAACCAAAACTCAATAATTATTTAGAATGAATATAAATTATATTTAAGACTATTTTAAGGTTTTGAGAATAGTTCTTAAAGTGTATTTTTGTCGAATATTTTAAAAAAAAGTGATTTTTATCATATTTTACATTTGAAAAAAATCATATCAATACTGTAGATAATTACTATACTATATGAAAAAGATGGGTGACCATAATTCGATTACAAGGAAATTATATTTAAGTGTGGCTTTGATGCTAACCTTATCCTTGAGTTCATTTGCGCAAGATGCGGCTCCGGCAGAGGCAACTGCGGCTCCAGCGGCTGCGGCAGGCGGTGATGTCGTGAAAGGAAAAGAAATTTTCAACACAAATTGTGCTGCATGTCATAAATTGGATGCAAAAGCAACCGGGCCTGCTCTTAGGGGTGTTGGTGCCAAATATGACAAAGCTTGGCTTTACAAATGGATTCGCAATAGTGGTGACTTGATTAAATCAGGTGATGCGCAGGCCGTAAAAGTTTTTGAAGAAAACAACAAGGTGCCGATGACGGCTTTCCCACAATTGTCCGAGGCAGATATCGACAATATCATTGCTTATACAATGGAGGAAAAAGCTGCGGCTGCAGCTCCGGTAGCAGGAGAAAAACTTCCAGGTGCCGATGCTGACAAAGGTGGTATTTCAAATGACGTAATATTGGGCGCGTTGACCTTGGTTATGGCGATACTAATCGTGATGTTGTTCTTGGTGAACAATGTTTTGAGAAAAGTGGCTGCTGCCAATGGAATTGACGTTGCTCCAAAAGAACCGACTTTGCCTATATGGAAAGCATTTGTTAAAAATCAATTTTTGGTCTTGGTTACTTCAATATTCTTGTTGTTGGCCAGTGGATACTTTGTTTATGGATATTTGATGCAGGTTGGTGTGGATCAGGATTATGCGCCAATTCAACCAATACATTATTCCCATAGAATTCACGCCGGAAGCAACGGAATCGACTGTAACTATTGTCACTCTGCTGCCCGTGTGGGTAAATCTGCAGGAATTCCTTCTTTGAATGTTTGTATGAACTGTCATAAAAACATCTCTGAAGTTTCGGATACTACGGCTACTGCCGAATATTCAAAAGCTTTTTACGATGGAGAAATAGCCAAGTTGTACAAAGCTGTGGGTTGGGATAAAGATGCGCAGAAATACACGGGTAAAACACAGCCGGTGAAATGGGTTCGTATTCATAATTTGCAAAGTTTTGTTTATTTCAATCACTCACAACACGTGAATGTTGCGGGTGTTGAATGTCAAACTTGTCACGGACCAGTTCAAACTTATGAAATTCAAAAACAATTTGCTCCATTAACAATGAAATGGTGCGTGGATTGCCACAGAAAAACCGAAGTTAAAACCGAAGGAAACGACTATTACAAAAAAATTCACGAACAGCTTTCCAAAAAATACGGTGTAGAAAAATTGACTGCAGCGCAAATGGGAGGATTGGAATGTGGTAAATGTCACTATTAATCAAATTATTAAGAAGCTAATATTTATATAGAATATGTCATCAAACAAAAAATACTGGAAAAGTGTTGAAGAACTAGACGGAAATAGTTCTATTGTTGAGGCGCTTAAAAATAACGAATTTGTTGAAGAGATTCCTACTGACGAGTTTTTAGGAAATGGTGGTCTTTTGTCATCTTCATCAACATCACGTCGTGATTTTTTAAAGTACGTTGGATTTAGTACTGCGGCAGCTACGCTTGCAGCTTGCGAAGGTCCTGTGCACATGTCGATACCTTATGTAGTACAACCGGAACAAATCATTCCTGGGGTTGCAGATTATTATGCGACTTCTGTTTTTGATGGTTTTGATTTTGCCCATCTTTTAGTGAAAACACGTGAAGGACGTCCTATTAAAATAGACAACAACACGATTGCAGGTACCAAATTTTCGGCAAATGCCAGAATTCATGCTTCCGTATTGTCATTGTATGACAGTATGCGTTTGAAAGAACCAAAGATTGCCGGTAAAAAAGCATCTTGGTCTGAGGTTGATTCCAAAATAAAATCAGGTTTGGCCGAAGCCAAAGCCAAAGGAGGACAAGTTGTTCTTTTAACAGGTACATTGGCGAGTCCATCAACTGAAAAGTTGATTGCCGAGTTCTTGGGAAAAAATCCAAATGCAAAACACGTTATCTACGATGCAGTTTCTGAATCAGAGGCTTTGGATGCATTCGAAACGGTTTATGGAGAAAGAGCTTTGGTTGATTACGATTTTTCAAAAGCCTCTACCATTGTTTCTGTTGGAGCGGATTTTCTGGGAGATTGGCAAGGTGGAAGCTATGGCTCCAGTTATGCCAAAGGAAGAATTCCTCAAGGGCCAAAAGGAAATCAAAAAATATCTCGTCATTTCCAATTCGAAGCGAATATGACTTTGTCCGGTGCTGCTGCCGACAAACGTGTTGCCATGTCAACCGCCAACCAAAAGCAAGCATTGGTACACATATATAACGTGGTTGTTGGAGCATCTGTTCCAGTAACCTTGGACGGAAAATTCAAAGCTGAAGTTACCAAAGCTGCCCAACAGTTGAAAGCTGCTGGAAGTAAAGGAGTTTTGGTTTCCGGTATTCAAGACAAAAATGCACAATTGTTGGTTTTGGCCATCAATCAAGTGTTGTCCAGTGAATCTTTTTCCACTGTTGGAACAAGACAAATCAGAAAAGGATCTAGCCAAAAAGTAGCCCAGTTGGTTAATGACATGAAAGCTGGAATCGTTCATACATTGATTATGAGTGGCGTGAATCCAGTTTATACTTTGCCAAATTCGAAAGATTTTGTTGAAGGATTGAAAAAAGTAAGTCTTTCGGCTAGTTTTTCTTTGAAAGAAGACGAAACTGCTTCGATAACTACCATAGCTGCTGCAGCCCCTCATTATTTGGAATCTTGGGGAGATGTAAGCATTACCAAAGGAACATATAGTTTGACTCAACCTACTATCCGTCCTTTGTTCGATACCAAACAATTTCAAGACGTTTTATTGTCTTTGAATGGTATTTCTGGAACATTCTACGATTATTTAAAAGCAAACTCGGCGTCAATCATTGCAGGTTCTACTTGGAATAAAGTATTGCATGACGGCGTTTTTGTTGGAACAATACCTGCTGCTGCAGGTGGTACGGCTGATTATACAGGTGCTGCCAATGCATTGGCACAATCAAAAGCTGCCGCTGGTCTTGAATTGGTTTTGTATACCAAAACTGGTTTGGGAGACGGTCAACAAGCGAATAATCCATGGTTGCAAGAGTTTCCAGATCCAATCACGAGAGTTTCTTGGGATAACTATGTTACTGTTTCGGCTGCCGATGCCAAGAAATATGAGTTATCAAATGAAATCGTTGCTGACGGTGGGTTGGACGGAAGTTATGCCACCATTACTATTGCCGACGGAGTTAAATTAGAAAACGTGCCAGTAATTGTTCAGCCAGGACAAGCTGTTGGTACGGTTGGTTTGGCTTTCGGTTATGGTAAAAAAGCAGCGTTAAAAGAAGAAATGCAAGTAGGTGTAAATGCTTACTCATTATATAAAGGCTTTACCAATGTACAATCAGTGACATTGGCAAAAGCAGATGGAGTTCATCAATTTGCTTGTGTTCAAGGGCAAAAAACATTGATGGGAAGAGGGGATATTATTAAAGAAACTACTTTAGAAATATTCAATACCAAAGAGGCTGAATTCTGGAATGAACAACCAAAAGTTTCATTGGATCACAAAGAAGTAAATGCTACAACAGTAGATTTATGGGATTCATTTGATCGTTCGGTTGGACATCATTTCAATCTTTCTATCGATTTGAATGCTTGTACGGGTTGTGGATCTTGCGTTATTGCTTGCCATTCCGAAAACAACGTTCCTGTTGTTGGAAAATCGGAAGTAAGAAGAAGCCGTGATATGCACTGGTTGCGTATCGACAGATACTATTCTTCTGAAGAAACTTTTGCCGGTGACAACGAAAGAAAAGAAAATATTGCAGGTTTGTCTAGTTCACTTTCTACATTCAACGAAATGGAGCAGGCTTCAGAAAACCCACAAGTTGCTTTCCAACCTGTAATGTGTCAACACTGTAATCACGCGCCTTGTGAAACAGTATGTCCAGTTGCCGCAACTTCTCACAGCCGTCAAGGGCAAAACCACATGGCTTACAACAGATGTGTTGGTACTCGTTACTGCGCCAACAACTGTCCTTATAAAGTACGTCGTTTCAACTGGTTCTTGTACAACAAAAACAGCGAATTTGATTTCCACATGAATGACGATTTAGGTCGCATGGTGTTGAATCCAGATGTAAGTGTTCGTTCTCGTGGGGTAATGGAAAAATGTTCTATGTGTATTCAAAAAACACAAGCGACTATTTTGGCTGCCAAAAACGAAGGAAGAGAGATTGTTGACGGTGAATTCCAAACAGCTTGTTCTAGTGCTTGTACTACTGGAGCGATGATTTTTGGAGATGTTAACGATAAAGAGAGCAAAGTGGCCAAACTGGCTGAAGAGGACAGAATGTACCACTTGTTGGAACATGTGGGTACAAAACCAAATGTCTTCTACCATGTTAAAGTTAGAAATACTTAAGATAAATTAAAAATCAATTTAAAGGATTATGTCTCATATATACGACGCACCCATTCGAAAACCTTTAATCATAGGTGATAAATCTTATCACGATGTAACAGTTGATGTTGCTGCACCTGTTGAAGGGAAAGCCAACAAACAATGGTGGATTGTCTTTTCAATCGCATTAATAGCCTTCCTTTGGGGATTGGGCTGTATCATTTACACCATTTCTACCGGTATCGGAACATGGGGATTAAACAAAACAGTAGGTTGGGCTTGGGATATTACCAACTTCGTTTGGTGGGTAGGTATTGGTCACGCTGGAACCTTGATTTCGGCAGTACTTTTATTGTTCCGTCAACGTTGGAGAATGGCTATTAACCGTTCTGCGGAGGCCATGACCATCTTCTCCGTAATTCAGGCAGGATTGTTTCCAATTATCCACATGGGTCGTCCTTGGATGGCTTACTGGGTGGTTCCAATTCCAAATCAATTTGGTTCTCTTTGGGTAAACTTCAACTCACCGTTGCTTTGGGACGTGTTCGCAATTTCTACCTATCTTTCTGTTTCATTGGTTTTCTGGTGGACTGGTTTGTTGCCTGATTTCGCAATGTTGAGAGACAGGGCCATCACTCCTTTCAACAAAAGAGTATATTCTATCTTGAGTTTTGGTTGGAGCGGAAGAGCTAAAGACTGGCAACGTTTTGAGGAAGTTTCCTTGGTTCTTGCAGGTTTGGCAACACCACTTGTACTTTCTGTACACACGATCGTATCTATGGACTTTGCCACATCGGTTATACCGGGATGGCATACCACAATTTTCCCTCCTTATTTCGTTGCTGGAGCGGTTTTCTCTGGTTTTGCAATGGTAAATACCTTGCTTATCGTGATGAGAAAAGTTTCCAACTTGGAGGCTTACATTACTATTCAACACATTGAATTGATGAACATCATCATCATGATTACGGGTTCTATCGTTGGTGTTGCATATATCACCGAGCTTTTCGTGGCATGGTATTCAGGAGTTGAATACGAGCAATATGCTTTCTTGAACAGGGCTACTGGACCTTACTGGTGGGCTTATTGGTCAATGATGACTTGCAACGTGTTTTCTCCACAGTTTATGTGGTTCAAAAAATTAAGAACAAGTATCATGTTCTCTTTCATTATCTCCATTGTTGTAAATATTGGAATGTGGTTCGAAAGGTTTGTAATTATCGTGACTTCGTTGCACAGGGATTACCTTCCTTCTTCATGGACAATGTTCTCACCAACATTTGTGGATATTGGAATATTCATTGGAACAATAGGTTTCTTCTTTGTGTTATTCTTGTTGTATGCTAGAACATTCCCAGTGATAGCTCAAGCCGAGGTTAAAACAATATTGAAAGGAACAGGAGATAATTACATTAGAGAAAGAGCAGCAAATAAAGATTCACACCATGAGTAATAAAGTAATACACGCCATTTATAATGACGATGATATATTGATGGATGCCGTAAAGAAAACA
>JAGNPF010000267.1 GCA_017989775.1 Flavobacterium sp. | reverse complement strand
GGGTTATTTAAAGACAATAACGAAATGCAAAAATAGTACTTTGAAGCGAACTTTGCTTTATGATTACAAAATCCATTTTTCAAATTTTGAAAACAGACTTTTTCAAATTAGACTTTGTAACTTTACCATCTAAAAACATCCAAAATGTCCAGACAAATAAAATTGATATGGGATTTTCGTGGCCCAGCTTCGGCAAAAACGGCCGAACATCACGAAATTCATTTGAAAGAATATATCGTGGCCGAAAAATTATCGCCCAACATTACCGGATTTGAAATCCTCAACGAAATGTATGCAATTGCATTCATGGTAGTTACCGACGAAACGATGATTCAAGTCCGAGATGCATTGAAACCGCACCGTGGAGAAGTTTTTGAAAGCTAAATTCCAATAAAAAAAATCCAAATCCCAAAAAATATAGATTGGAATTTGGATTTTTTTATTGAATTTTGAATTTAATTCGCTACTTCGCTGATAAACTTGATTCGCATCAAGCGCAATTCGTCAATATCGTAATCACCGTCAAATTCCCTGAGCGCAACCTCGATGTTATCGGAATCGGATTCCATGAAATAGTCGTGAATTTCTTCCTGTTGGTCGTCATCCAGCATCTCGTCAATCCAATACTTGATATTCAGTTTGGTACCGGAATTCACGATTTGCTCCATTTCGGATATCAAGGCTTCCATGGTCAATCCTTTGGCAGAAGCAATGTCGCTGAGCGGCAATTTCCTGTCAATGTTTTGGATAATGTATAATTTATTAATGGAATTGGCTCCCGTGGATTTTACCACCAAATCATCAGGGCGAACAATGTCGTTGTCGTCCACGTACTGGCTGATTAACGCTATGAATTCCTTGCCGTATTTCTTGGCTTTTCCTTCACCAACTCCATGAGTATTGGTCAATTCGTCCATGGAAATTGGATATTTCAAGGCCATGTCTTCAAGCGAAGGGTCTTGAAAAACCACAAAAGGAGGTACTCCCAATTTTTTGGCCACTTTTTTGCGCAAATCACGCAACATTCCCATCAAGGCCTCGTCTGCAACTCCGGTTGATTTTGCTGCGGTTATGATGGCTTCATCTTCGGATTCATTGTATTCATGGTCTTCGGACATCATGAACGAATGTGGTTTTTTGATAAAATCCAATCCTTTCTTGGTTATCTTCACTATCCCGTAAGTTTCAATATCCTTGGACAATAATCCGTCCACCAATACTTGACGCAACAATGCCATCCAATACTTGTCGTCATGATCGACACCCGAACCAAAAAAAGGCTGACTATCTGTTCGATGTGCTTTTATCACGGCATTGACACGTCCTATCAAGGTAAAAACCACTTCTTTGGATTTATAGATATGTTTGGTGTCACGCACCACTTCGAGCAACTTGAGAACTTGATCTTTGGCCTCTATCTTGACTTTTGGATTGCGAACATTGTCGTCCATGTCACCACCGTCTCCGGTTTCGTTATCGAATTCTTCACCGAAATAATGCAAAAGGAATTTCCTTCTCGACATGGATGTTTCGGCATAAGCCACCACTTCCTGCAATAAAGCAAAGCCAATTTCTTGCTCGGCTACGGGTTTTCCAGACAAGAATTTCTCGAGTTTTTCCACATCCTTATAGGAATAATAAGCCAAACAATGACCTTCTCCTCCATCGCGACCGGCACGACCTGTTTCTTGGTAATAACTTTCCAATGATTTTGGAATATCGTGGTGGATTACAAAACGAACATCGGGTTTGTCGATTCCCATTCCAAAAGCAATTGTTGCCACCACCACGTCCACGTCTTCCATAAGAAACATGTCTTGGTGTTTGGCACGCGTTTTGGCATCCAATCCTGCGTGGTAAGGCACGGCGCTTATTCCGTTCACCTGCAAAACTTCGGCAATGGACTCCACTTTTTTGCGGCTCAGGCAATAAATAATTCCTGATTTCCCTTTGTGCGCCTTGATGAAACGAATGATGTCCGATTCGATATTTTTGGTTTTGGTACGTACTTCGTAATATAAATTTGCCCTGTTGAAAGAAGCTTTATAGGTCGTTGCATCCGACATGTCCAAATTCTTGAGGATGTCTTCCTGCACTTTTGGGGTGGCCGTGGCCGTTAGTCCAATAATGGAAACATCTCCCAATTGCTTGATAATACCTTTCAAATTTCGATATTCGGGCCTGAAATCGTGTCCCCATTCCGAGATGCAGTGCGCTTCGTCGATGGCAACAAAAGAAACCGGCACCGTTTGAAGAAAATTCAAATATTCTTCCTTGGTCAAGGATTCTGGAGCGACATACAGGAGTTTGGTCAAACCGGAAGAAATATCTTTTTTGACTTGGGCAATTTCCGTTTTGGTCAACGAAGAATTGAGTACATGGGCAATTCCGTTTTCCGAAGACAAACTTCGAATGGCATCAACTTGATTTTTCATCAAGGCAATCAAGGGAGAAACAACGATGGCCGTTCCCTCCTGAATCAAGGCAGGCAATTGGTAACACAGTGATTTTCCACCACCCGTGGGCATAATCACGAAAGTATTTTCCTTGTTGAGAATACTTTTTATAACCTGCTCCTGCAACCCTTTGAATTGGTTAAAGCCGAAATACTTCTTTAATTCTTTGTGGATATCAATTTCGTTTGAATTCATTCTTTATTAATGGTATTTTATCTAAATTTGCACCACTAAAGATACTAAATTCTTTCATACATACAAATTTTTATAAAAATTCTATTTTGGACACAAAGGAAAACATTCTGATTTCAGCAAAAAACACCATTCTTTCCGAGAGTGAGTCCATCGCAAAACTAATTGATTACATTGACGTTAACTTCGCCGAAGCGACACAAATCATCTTTAATTCCAAAGGAAGATTGATTGTTGCAGGCATTGGAAAAAGCGCTATTATTGCCCAAAAAATGGTGGCAACCTTCAATTCTACGGGAACTCCAGCCCTCTTTTTACACGCCTCCGAAGCGATTCATGGCGATTTGGGAATGGTACAACCCGATGATATTGTCCTTTGTATTTCAAAAAGCGGCAACAGTCCCGAAATAAAAGCCCTCATCCCCTTGATAAAAAATTTCGGAAATCAATTGATAGCCATAACAGGGAACACGACTTCCTTCTTGGCAAAAGAATCCCAATACGTGTTGAACACGACGGTTGAGGCTGAAGCCTGTCCCAACAACTTGGCTCCTACCAACAGCACCACGGCACAACTTGTCATGGGTGATGCGCTTGCCATTTGCTTGATGCAGTTGCGCAATTTCACCAGTGATGATTTTGCCAAATACCATCCGGGTGGTGCCTTGGGCAAAAAATTATTGCTCCGCGTTAAGGACATGTTGGAAAATTCGTTGAAACCAACCGTTGCGCCTGATGCTCCCATAAAAAAAGTGATTTTCGAAATATCGGAAAAACGTCTTGGTGTTACCGCCGTGGTGGAAAACAACAAAGTAATCGGAATCATTACCGATGGAGATTTGCGAAGAATGTTGAACAACAACGACACATTTACCCATTTGTCTGCCAAGGACATCATGACCAAACAACCCAAAATGATACAATCCACAACCATGGTGGTGGATGCGTTGAATATCCTGGAAGACTTTT
>JAGNPF010000266.1 GCA_017989775.1 Flavobacterium sp. | reverse complement strand
GTCAGGGTTCAAAACCAAGACTGTAAGGAACTTTTGTAAAAGAGATAAAAGAATTATTTTACAATCCTCTATATTTGTAACACATATAGAAAATGAAAAATAAGATAGCTGTAAAAGAAATACTGGGATATATTTCTGATGAAAAATTAGATTTTTTTGCCCAAGAAACTCTAGTTGATTGGAATGTAAAGAAGTTGCACGGAAAGGAATTATTCAAACTTTGTGTCTTTGGAGTTTTGAATGAAAACAGAGCCAGTTCGAGGGTTTTTGAAAGTTTTTACGAGAATAGTTTTTTTCGCAATTATGCTCAAATCGAAGAAGGAAAAACTGTTAGCCACAGCAGTATTGCTGATAGAATTGGCAATATAGAAGTAAAATATTTTGAGGTTTTATACAACCATACAGTCGATGTTTTTCAAGACAAGCTCAATGAAAAAGACAAGGTTAATTTGAGTTTATACGATTCAACAATTACTAGTTTATCGGCGTCATTGTTGCATTTTGGGATGAAAAATGGAATGAAAAACAAAAAAGGCGAACAAGGAAAAAACAGTATAAAATTTACAATTGGGTTCAATGGATTACCTTTTAATGTAAAGTTTCATCAAGACCAAAAAATGATTAGCGAAGATTTGGCTTTGGGAAATATTCTAGAGGAACATATTGCTGACAAAAAAGATATAGCGGTTTTTGACAGAGGAATGAAGGAGCGAAAAACGATGGTTGAATTGTCGGAAAATCAAAAATATTTTGTAACCAGAATTTATAAAGCCTCTAAATATGTCGTCGAGAAAAACAGTTCAGAAACTTTGTTAGATATAGAAAATGACTCTATTAAACTAGTCAAACACAGTAAAGTTCATTTGTTTAGTAATCAAAAGAAGACCAAGCAAGTTTTTAGATTAGTAGAAGCTATATTAAAATCAAATGGAGAAAAGATACTGTTTTTGAGTAATTTACCAGAGGATGAATTTACACCAGAGCAGATTGCAGCTATTTATAAGAGCCGTTGGGATATTGAACGTTTTTTTAGATTTATAAAACAAAATTTGAATTTTAAACATTATTTTTCACGACAATGGAACGGAATTCAAGTGATGATTTATATCATTTTGATAGCATCAATACTGCTTTTGGCATATATAAAACTCAATGAATTAAAGGGATACAAAATCCCAAAGATGTCGTTTTGTCATCAATTGCAAAACGAAATTATTAATCAAATAATAATTCACTGTGGCGGAGACCCCAGTAAATTAAGCTCTTTCAAAATATGAAATCAAGTTCCTTACAGTCTTGGTCAGAGACTTTGCGGAGCGTTGAGACTTTGATAGGATAAAAAAGGATTACCTGGAACGTCTATCATTATTTTGTTGTGGACGTCTCGGGCCAAAGCTGTTATTACTGCTTCTTTTTGCAGTATCTGTCTTGGGTTGTCTAGGAGTTGAATTGCGTTGTTGTCTTCCTTGACCTTGTTTGATGGGTTCCGTTGAAGCGTTGGGATCTGGCTCAAAACCTTTGATGTTTTCTTTAGGCAATTTCAAACCCACCAATTTTTCGATATCGCGTAAAAAAACAGTTTCGTCGGGACTAAACAACGAAATGGCTTCTCCGCTTGCGCCGGCACGACCAGTTCTACCAATTCGGTGCACGTAATCTTCGGGAATATTGGGCAATTCGAAATTGATGACATGTGGCAACAAGGGAATATCCAAACCTCGAGCGGCGATATCCGTGGCGACCAAAGCGGTCAGGCTTCCGTCTTTGAAACCTGCCAAGGCTTTGGTTCGTGCGCCTTGACCCTTGTTTCCGTGAATCGCTGCTGCTTTGATGCCGGCAGCAATCATGGCTTCGGTCAACTTGTTGGCACCTTGTTTGGTGCGGGTAAAAACCAAAATCTGTTTCCAGTTGCCTTCCGTAATCAGTTTGATGATCAGTTCGGTTTTTTTCTCTTTGGCACAAGGGTATATTTTTTGGATAATGGCATCGACTGTCGTGTTTTCGGGAGTGGCTTCTACCTGAACGGGATGGTGCAAAATGCCCATTGCCAATTTCTTGATGTCTCTTGAAAAAGTTGCCGAAAACAGCAGGTTTTGCCTTTTGGATGGCAATACTTTCAGGATTCGTTCAATATCACGCAAGAATCCCATATCCAACATACGGTCGGCTTCGTCCAAAACCAGGATTTCCACTTTCGATAATGTTATCAAACCTTGATTTTGCAAATCAATCAATCGACCCGGAGTGGCGACTAAAATATCGACACCTTGGCGCAATTGGCTAACTTGTGGATTTTGGTTTACGCCACCAAAAATCACTGCACTGCGAATATCTAAAAATTCGCTATATTCTTTTATATTCGCTAATATTTGAGCGGCGAGTTCCCTGGTTGGAGTCAATATCAAGGCACGAATGGGTCGGTGGCTCAGGTGTTTTCCTTGCGATAATATTTGCAATATGGGTAGGGTGAAACCCGCTGTTTTTCCTGTTCCTGTTTGTGCCGATGCCAAAACATCCTTGCCTTCCAAGATGGATGGAATTGCTTTTTGTTGTATTGGAGATGGGGTTGTGTATCCTTTTTTGCTGATGGCTTTTAGTAAAGCATCCGATAATCCTAATGAGTTGAATGACATAAATGGTGTTTATGAAGTAAACACAATTTATATGGAGTACTTCTTTAATTTGGCGCGAAGATACCGCTAATTTTTCCGATTTACCTTTGATTTGCTGGACTTTGTTTCAATACTTGGGTTTAATCCTTGTTTATTTCGATTGCTATTGTCCTTTTTTTAATGACTCTTTGTTTATTTTTGTCGTGGTGGATTGCAAATTTTACCCAAATAAATTTTAGATTTTTCAAATTAAACATACTGAACATGACTTACAAAAAAACAATCGTTGCAATAGCCTTTTTAGTTTCTTTTTTGTTGATCTACAGTTGCAAAACAAGCTCAACACAATTGGGTGTAAATTCCCCAACAACATCAAAAACGGAACCACCGGCAAGTATTTTGGTCTTTTCAAAAACCGCTGGCTTTAGACATGCTTCAATAGAAAAAGGCATCGAAGCATTGAAAACAATGGGAGGGTTGCAAGATTGGAAAATGAATTTCAGTGAGGACGCTTCCTTGTTCACTAAAGAAGAATTATCAAAATACCAGCTCATTTTGTTTTTGAACACGACAGGTGATGTATTAAACGCCAACGAACAAACAGCTTTTGAAAGTTATATCAAATCAGGAGGCAATTTTGTGGGTGTGCACGCCGCTTCCGACACCGAATTTGATTGGCCTTTCTATGCAGAAATGATTGGAGCCCAGTTTAAAAGTCATCCAAAACAACAAAAGGCAACCTTGATTAAGACGCCCAATTGTCAACATCCGTCAGTGGAACATTACAAGGAAACTTTTGAAAAGTTTGATGAATGGTATAATTTCAAAAAACCTGTGGCATCCTATGTAAATGTACTTTTGAGTGTTGACGAAAATAGTTATCAAGGCGAACGAATGGGTACTTACCATCCCATTTCCTGGTATCATGTTTATCAAGGGGGACGTGTGTTTTATACCGCCATGGGACATGATGATGCTTCCTATTCGGATGCCGATTTTTTGAAACATTT
>JAGNPF010000265.1 GCA_017989775.1 Flavobacterium sp. | reverse complement strand
CCAAGCAACTTGGTAGGTCGTCCATTCAACGACGGAAACAACGGAGTGGATAACAAAGAATTGATTGAAATCAACGCCATCATCAGAAACCATCCGGTTGAAGAAGTGGGAGCTTGGTTGAGAGAATCTATGACGGCAATGAAAAAAATCGTTGGATAAAGAAATGCATCACTAGATGTACAGGGATTTGACAAGTGTCTTTAGTTTCATAATATTTTGAATTAGTTAAAACATATTAAAAGAATCAGGAATAGTCATTATACATTCACTTAACTCGAACGGAGTTGAAAGTTAAGTGAAGTAATCCCGAAGGAAAAAAAAAGCGAGATAGAAAATTTCTACCTCGCTTTTTTTATGCTCAAATTTGCATTAATGGGCAAAAAACAGCTTTGACAAATACCCAATTATTATTCCAATCCCAATCTTGATTTTAGTTTCAAGAAAAGCAGAGCTATTTTATAGGCATCCTCGGAAGAGGAATTTCGGTCACTTTTCGGAATTTTGAAGATGCTACACAATTCTTCAAGCGAAAATTGTTTGTTGTTGATGTCAGTCAATTTTCGATACATCACGTCGATATCCAAAGCTTCGTTTCTCAGTCTTCCGCAACCCAATCGTTCCAAAGCGGCATTGATCATTTCGACATCGAAATCAACATGGTGTCCAACCAACACGGCATTGCCTATAAATTCGACAAAGTTCTGGATAGCCTCGGCTTCGCTCAATTTTTTCATTTTGGTTTCTACGGTAAATTCATTGGAAATTCCGTTGTCGTGAAAATATTTGTATTGGGCCAAGATGGTTTCAAAACTATCTGCAATATAAATGCTGTTGTTGATTACGGCAAAAGAACCAATGGACAAAATAACATCGTTGTGAAGACTTAAGCCCGTGGTTTCTGTGGATAAAACAACAAAGCGTTTTGATTTTGTCTCGAATTTGGAAAGATAATCTTTCCAAAATTCAGGATATTCCTTGTTGATATTTTTAAGCCAGTCTATCATATTTTAAGAAAATTGGGTAAGTTTAAACTTTGTTTTTATCAATTCTTCCAATTCCCGCATTGGAGCCAGTGCATTTTTCAAATTTTCTTTGTCCACTTTTGACAATTCCTGCAAGTTGATGTATTGCCCGGAACTGTCGTTTTTTAATCCCTCCAAAGTCCTGAATTTTGACAAAGTAAGGAAAGCCTCGGCGCAATTTAGGTAAATTTCGGCATTTTTGGGGTCCATAATGGCCAATTGTTTGAATCGGAGATAGGTATTGTTCACGCCTCGAATGCCTTGACTCAAAGCAAAGAGTCGAGCCCCGTCGATAAGCGGCATCAAGGCTCGTGTTTTAATATCGAACTTGTTTTTATATTCACCTTCCTCTTCCACGTTGAACTTTTTGAAAAAAGTTAAAGGCGAATTTTTTCTCAAGGCATCATTTCCCAGAAAATCAAAGAATAAAGCATTGTTTTTTACATTGTTAAAAATAACGTTTTCAATGGCTTCTTCAATTTTTGGTTCGCCGAAGGCAATTTCGAAATCAAAGAAAATACTGCTGATTTCGTTACTATTTTCTCCTGGAGTGTTCATCCAGTTGTTGTATTGTTTTGTCCAGTCTGTCAATGACTTACACCAAAGCATATTGCTTCCCATGTGACCGTTTGGACATAATTCGTAACCTACTTTTTCTAGAGTGGAAGTAGTTCTTTTTCCCAATTTCAGGAAGTAATCTTTCACGTCCCTGTATTTGTCGGCGGTAACATCTTCAAAAATCAAAATGCTGTCCTGATCCGTGGGCAACAATTGTTCTTTGCGCCCTTGGCTGCCAATGCTCAACCAGACAAATCGAACAGGAGGGGAGCCTAAATCCAATATGGACAATTCAACCGAACGCTTAATGATGGCCAAGTTAATTTCACTCGCAATATTGTTGATATTGGAAAGCGAAACATTTTTTTGGATTGATTTCTGGATAAGGGCAGTCAAGCGATCGCGAATCAGTTTTAAATCTTTTGGAGATTGGGAACGTTTAATTTCTTTTATCAAAACTCCGGGATTGTTGGCTTGGGCAACAATCAAGTCATGCTCGGAAATAATTCCTTTTATATCCGATTTGTCCGAGCCATCTCGGGTCACGCACAAATGGGTCACGTTGTTTCGCAACATTATCAGTTGGGCTTCGGCCAAAGAAATGTTTTCGACCACCGTTACCACCGGCGATGACATGATTTTGTCTATGGTGGTCGTGATTGAAAATCTTCCCGTGGCAATTTTGGAACACATGTCCGTGTTGGTCACGATTCCGATGGGAGTGTTGTCGGCAGAAATTATTGCCCCGGTGGTCAAGTGATCCGTCATTTGTTGTGCCACTTGTTGGACCGTGTCGGTTGTGGCAACTTTTACGGGAGAATTGTTGTAGTTCAGCAACTGGAAATACTGCATTTCCGATTGTTGGTTGGAAAAGTAAACATTGTCGGAAATTAATTTTCCGCCCAAATTTTCCTTGTCGCTTGGGTTGCTTGTGTTGGTGGCGAAACTTTGCAAAAGGAAATCCAACACTTCCGAATTATTGGCCACAAACGGACGGAAAACAGCGATGGGAATGGCATAAACAATACTTTCGTCACGTGCCTTGGCCGTCATCATGTAATTGTTTTTGGCAAAGAATGGTCGCAGGCCAAAAATATCACCCTCCATACATTTGTTCAACAACGTTTCTTCAGCATCGGCAATGACCGATAAATTGACAACTCCCGAAGCGACCACGTAAAAACAATCGTGCAAAGCATCGTTTATTTGGAACAATGTTTTGTGTTTTTCCAGATTAATCACTCGAATGCTGGTGGCAATTTCGGATAATTCTTCAAAACTCAAATTATCAAACGGAGGATATTGTTTCAAGAAATCGGCAATGTGTTCTGCAATTGTGTTCATGGTAGATTTGTATAGTCGAGGTAAAATTAATAAATTAATGAATCATAATGCCACCATTGACAGCCTAAAACGATTAATTTACAAAATCCTTAAAATTTTCTTAAAGTTATTGAGAATTTTAATAATTACAATCAAGATAATTTAATTTTATAACCTAAACTAAAACATATTAAATCATGGGATTACAAAAAAAAATACACATTTTATTTATTGCATTATTGACGGTAACTTTCGTTAATGCACAAAATAAACCAGCAAGTCCAGCAGCAACTACAACTGGAAAAATAAATGGTGCTACCATAAAAATTGACTACAGCAGTCCATCTGTAAAAGGAAGAGTTATCTGGGGAGAATTAGTTCCTTTCAATAAAATTTGGAGAGCTGGAGCCAATGCTGCAACAACCATCGAAACGGACAAAGATCTTACGATTGAAGGTTCAAAATTGCCTGCAGGAAAATATTCTTTCTTTGTAATTCCTAATGAAAAAGAATGCGTGTTAATCTTTAATAAAGTAGCAAAAATGTCTGGAACTAATAATTACAATGAAAAAGAAGATCAGTTGCGAGTAACCGTAAAACAAAAAGCTTCAGATTCTAATACTGAAAGTTTGGTTTATGCTATCAACAAAAAATCAATTGTTTTGAGTTGGGAAAAATGGAATATTCCGTTTTCCGTGAAATAGTTTAAAACATTTTTGGGAAGAAG
>JAGNPF010000264.1 GCA_017989775.1 Flavobacterium sp. | reverse complement strand
AAGCCAAATTGGCCAATTCGTTGGGCAAATCGCCAAAAGTAACCGTGAAAACCGCTGGAAAATTAACGGTAGATGTCAGCAATGCGGTGGACGTGAAAACGGCTCTTTATACAGAAGGAACGGCATCATTGGTGCTTAATCAGGACATCACCATCAACCAATGGTTCATTGACGGTGTTTTGCAACCTATTGGTCAATACAGTGCCACCACCAATCCGGCAACCATTAGTGGTACAGGTAAAATTATTATCGGGAGACCAAGCGAGTTTCTGTTTATCGGAGGAGCCAACGGAAATTGGGATAACCCGGTTCACTACTCACCGGCCTTGTTGCCCTTGGCAGGAGAAAAAGTAATAGTTAGCGGTTTAAGCATAGAAGCACAACTTAGTTTTGCAGGGGACATGTATGTTCAAAATGGGGGCAACATTCGTTTGAGACGTTCCGATTCCAAATGTTTGGGACCTGTCAGGATGTTTCAAAACACGAACATAAATTATGCCACCGGTGGAGCAGGGTTTTCTTTGGATGCCCCAATTATTCTCGAAGGCGATATTTTGCTGCTTTTGAATAGCAGCAGTACGAGCGGCAGCATCATGAACTTGCCGGGCACATTTACGGGAGCATACAAGGTGACGGTGCAGAATACCAGAAATGTCGTTAATTCTGCAACAGTTAATTTAGGTGGCAACAACAGTGGGTTCACCGGAACCTGGAACCTGACAGTTGCTGCGGCAAATGTCGATGGTTTCTCGGCCATCAATGGTTTGGCCGAAAATGCTTTCGGAAACGGACTCATAGATTTGGCCGTCAAAAACAAAGCCATTTTCAATCATGCAAAATGTGCTGGAAATGTTTTGAAGATGAATATAGTCGGGTCAGCTTCGGCAGTATTGAATGTTGCCGTAAAAGTAAAAGAGTTTACTTTGAACGGAGCGAAATTGGCAGATGGAAAATACGATGCTGCCACGCATCCCAATTTGCTGACGGGCACAGGTTCAATTACCGTGGATTCGACTACTTTAGGCTTGGAAAAACTGTTTTTGGATCAAGGCTTGTTGAGGATAAACGGCGAACTGGAAAATCTTGAAGTTTTTTCCCTTACCGGACAGCGCGTGCATCAAACAAAGACGGCAACGAATATAGATTTGAACGGCTTGAAATCGGGTATTTACATCGTTCGTTATAAAATTGATGGCAAACAGGGGGCAGTTAAAGTCTATAAAGACTAAAACTGTTTACTACCTTAAAACCTGAATCCGGATAATCAAGTTGATAATTGGGTTCAGGTTTTTTTAACCAATTTATTGTTTAAATATTCTGGTGGAATGTGCTACTTTTGCGCTATTGGAATTCAAGGAAACAACCACTGGATTCGGTGGTTGTTTCCTTTTTTTTGGTTAAAATTTAGATTCAGAACCTTTTTTAATTAAAAAAAACATAAATTTTCATCCATTTCAAAAATATTAGTGGATATATTTGTCCACTATTAAAATAATTGTTTTATCTTTGTAACCAAATAAGAGAGAAATGTTTTCAAAAGCTTGCGAATACGGTATTAGGGCATCAATATTTATTGCTGAGCAATCGCTATTGAACAAGAAAGTGAGTTTGAAGGACATTGCCAAGGCCATCGATTCACCCGAAGCTTATACGTCAAAAATATTGCAGCAACTTTCTCGAAACTTCATCATCAAATCCGACAAAGGGCCAACGGGAGGTTTTTCGATGAGCCAACAGGAACTTGAAAACGTAAAATTGAGTACGGTCGTTACCGCAATTGACGGCGATGCCATTTACAACGGTTGTGGGTTGGGATTGAAAAATTGCAGCGAAGAAAAACCTTGTCCGGCGCACAGCCAATTCAAAATAATTCGGGATCAACTCAAAATAATGTTGGAGACCAACTTGATTAAAGATTTGACAATGGACTTTAAAGAAGGTTTGACGTTTTTAAAAAGGGAATAAAAAAAATTTGAAATAATAGTGGATATTTTTGTCCAATAAAACAAACAACTTAAAACAATAAAAAATGAACATTCAAGAAAATCAAATTATCGGCGAATTGGTAGCAAAAGACTATCGTACCGCTTCAGTATTCAAAAAATATGGAATAGATTTCTGTTGCCAAGGAAACAGAACCATTGGCGAAGCTTGTGAAAAGAAAAACATCGATTCAGAATCGGTGGTCAATGATTTGGATGCCTTGATCCAGTCGCGTGGAGAGAGTTCCATCGATTATAAATCCTGGCCTTTGGATTTATTGGCCGATTACATTGAGAAAAAACACCATCGTTATGTTCAAGAAAAAACGGCGGAAATAATCCCGTATTTGGACAAAATTTGCAGGGTACACGGAGCGCATCATCCAGAATTGTTCGAAATCAACGAGCATTTCAATGCCACTGCGGGCGAATTGGCCAAACACATGAAAAAAGAAGAGTTGATTTTGTTTCCAATCGTCAGGAAATTGGCCAAAGCCAAAGAAGAAGGTTCCAAAATGGTCGCTCCACCTTTTGGAAGCATACAAAATCCAATCAACGCGATGATGGACGAGCACTCCACCGAAGGGGATCGATTCAGGAAAATTGAAGAATTGAGCAACAATTATACGCCGCCACAAGATGCCTGCAACTCCTACGGTGTGACTCTTGGCTTGTTGAAAGAATTTGAGCAAGATTTGCATCTGCACATTCATTTGGAAAACAACATCCTGTTCCCAAAAGCCATTGAATTGGAAAAGGAATTGTCTTAAATTTCAACTAATTACAGGAATGTTTTATACGAAAGTGTTATGAAAATAAATAGCTTTTATACGACCGACAAACCACTGAAACGCGATGAATCCCTAAAGCCGTTGAGCAGGGAACACCATCACGGCTTGTTGTTTTGTTGGAAAGCAAAGACCGGAATCAAAAAGAATGTGGAGGTGTCTCGCATCAAAAAATATGCGGACTGGTTTTATCAAAATTACTTGGTTCCCCATTTTGAAGTGGAAGAAAAATATGTTTTTCCAATTCTGGGAAGTGAAAACGAATGGGTTGCAAGAGCTGTTTCGGAACACGAAAATTTGAAACAACTCTTTGAATCCAACACCGAAATTCAAAAAAACATAGGCTTGATAATAGAGGAATTGGAGAATCATATCCGTTTTGAAGAGCGTGTTTTGTTTGGCGAAATTCAAAAAATTGCCTCGGCAGAACAATTGCAGGCCATTGAATTCAATCATTCCGACGAAGCATTCGTCGATAACTTGAATGACCCATTTTGGGAATGATGAAGAATGCACGAGAAGTGTTTTGCAAAACCGATTCAAAAACAGCTTATTGAGTCGTACCATTGAATAAATTACTTATTTGTCCACTATTAATTTAGCGAATGAAGCCGTCCCAAATGATGTTTTGGGGCGGCTTTTTTGGTAATGTGTAATTTTTCGTTATTTTTGTTTATTTTTAATTATTGTATGATTGAAATCATAATGAAAGATTAATGTGTCTTCTATTTTTGCTCACGAAATAAGAGCTAAATTGCAACTATAAATGTTCGGAAAGCTTATTTCATATAGGTTTTGGGAAATTATCAAATCGGATTGGGCAAATCTGGGGTTTGAAAAATATTTGAATTGACGGAAGAATTTTGGCT
>JAGNPF010000263.1 GCA_017989775.1 Flavobacterium sp. | reverse complement strand
AATATTTCTTCAGGAGCACTCTATCTATTGATTCAACGGCAGGGTATAGTAAAATATTCCGTTGGAAAATTCACCTGTGTAGCCAAACAGGATATTGATATAATTTTTAATGCTGCGGGAAGATGAAAAAGATAAATGTTACGCTAAGAAAAAGGACGCTGCCAAGTGGAAAGATTACATTATACCTTGATTTTTTTCCTCCAATATATAACGTTATAAAACAAACAGCCTAAAACTGGATGAAGAGTAAACATCTCAATAATCAAATTCCAAAATTTTAAAAAAAGAGCCTTTTATAATTGCGATTATTGTTATTTTGCACGGAAAACAACAAAACTGTTTTCTACATCCAAAAAATCAAATGACCCCACAAGACTTAATTGGCCAATATGCCCTTTCCGGAAGCAACCAGGACGAAAATACAGCGATGACTTATCAAGGCATCCTGACTTTATCCTTGGACGAAAACGACAGAATCATTGCCCACTGGCTTATCAACAACACCCAGGAACAAAAAGGGCACGGTTTTTTCAAGGACAACATTCTTGTCATCAACTTCCACTATAAGGGAGACAATGGCAAAACCTATAAAGGAGTTGCCGTTTACCGTTGCCTGACCAAAGACGTTTTGGATGGATTTTGGTCTGAAAAACACGGAAATCCGCTCTATCTGGGAACCGAACATTGCTTGAGAATGGAAAGCTCCGAAAGGCTGAATTGAATTGCACCACCAAAACACGCATCCATTTTGAAGTATCGAAAAATGATTGTAGCTTTGAAAAAATCGATTTGAAATACTTATTACAGCGCCCCTTTTATGAAAAAATACTATCTACACAACGGAACGGAAAGCAGCGGTCCTTTTGATATAGAAGAATTGAAAGCCAAAAATATTACCAAATCAAGCCCTGTTTGGTTTGAAGGCATGGAACACTGGAAAACGGCTGGGGAAATTCCCGAATTAAACCATCTTTTCATTGTAATTCCGCCTCCACTTACCTCTTTTTCCGCTCCTCCCCCGGCACCAAAAATGGAGGTCCAAAAAGAAAATCGCAAAATTTTGGGATTGTCCAAAAACACCTTTTTCATCACTTGTGCTGCCATTGTCCTACTGGCAGGAATCTCTGTTTTAAAAACCATTCAAGAAAATAGAAGCCGAGAATTGAGAATTAAAAATCACAAAACCGAAGTCGAAAACTACCAATTGGAACTCAAACAAAATGCCTTGGAAGAAGAAAAAATTCAGGCAGCCATCCAGGAGAAAATTGATGCCGACAGAATGGCGAGAGAGCAAAAACAAAACGCAACCAACAGGATTTCGGAAATCAAGCAACTACTGGTTGACTACCAAAACAGTTTGGACGAAACCGAAAAAAAATTAAAAAACACCTCTGGTTTCAAGCTGTTAAGAACGGAGTCCGAGAAAAAAGAGCAAATGGATTTGTTGCAAAAGAACATTGATTCCTTTAAAAACGAAATAAGCCGACTCAAAAATGAATCCGATCAACTGAAACTGGAATTGGAAAAAATCCCCAAATAAGCTCAAGCACAAACTGGAAAAAACAATTGGAGAACCCCAAAACAGATTGCACAATTCTCAACATATCGATCTAAAATTATCAAAATAAAGATACAAAGACATAGTTTTAACAAATTATCATCACATAAATTCGATAATTAGTATTTTTTTTTCAATATTTGCAACTATCAAATAATGTCATAAAAAACACTTCCCTATGTTTATAAAAATAGCCATTTCCCACAAAACAATTTATACGTTTGACCGAAGTGTTCAATTATTTCCACATGTTTTCAGGCTCCGTCCGGCGGTACATTCGAGAACCCAAATAGAGGAATATTCCCTTAAAATCAGCCCAGAAGATCATTATATCAATTAGATTTTAGACTTTATTGGAAAGCAAAAGAATAAAGCAAAAATAGTGTTGTTCGTTTTAAAAACCATTATTTTGCACCCTTTCAAAAAACCTAATTCATTCACAATCAACAAATGACTCAAGATATTTCATCGGGACTACTGCAATCCTATAAAGAAAAAATCAATTCTTACGACGAAGTATTGGACAAAAATGGTCAAGTAAAGCCGTATTGGAAAGGACTTTTTGATACTTTAGAATCCATTGGTATCGAAGAATTGGAATTGCGCAATCAAGAAATCGTAAAAAAACTAAGGGAAAACGGGGTTACCTACAATGTTTATGATTCCAATAAAGAATCGAATCGGGCTTGGAAACTAGATCCCATTCCGTTTCTGATTCACGAATCCGAATGGAAATCCATCGAAAAAGGTTTAAAGCAAAGAGCACATTTGCTGGATTTGATTTTAAAAGACCTTTACGGTCCTCAATCGTTGATTAAAAACGCCATCATTCCTGCCGAATTGGTTTTTGACAATTCGGGTTTTCTATTGCCTTGTTTTGACATTAGACAAAAACACGACAAACAATTGCTGAATTATGCCGTTGATTTGGCTCGTGGTCCCGACGGAAAAATGTGGCTGTTGGACAACCGAACCCAGGCACCTTCCGGAGCTGGATATGCGCTCGAAAACAGGATTGTAATGAGCAAGGTCATTCCCGAACTCAATACCAAAACGTACAGAAGCAGGCTTTCTCCCTACTTTAGCCAATTGCAGCAAACCGTTGACACGCTGGGAAACAATACCAATGAAAATCCAAACGTGGTTTTCTTGACTCCCGGTCCCGGAAACGAAACCTATTTTGAGCACGTTTACCTTTCCTCCTATTTGGGTTATACTTTGGTTCAAGGAAACGATTTGTTGGTGCGGGACGGTTTTGTGTGGCTAAAGTCGATTGACCAACTCGAACGGGTTGACGTCATCATCAAACGATTGGACGACGAATGGTGCGATCCACTGGAATTGCGACGAGATTCATTGCTGGGAATTCCCGGTTTGTTGCAAGTGATTCGTTTGGGAAATGTTTCGGTAGTCAATCCTCCCGGAACCAGTATTTTGGAAAATTATGGCCTAATGGCCTTTATGCAAAATGCTTGCAAATTTCTACTCAAAGAACCTTTATTGATGCCTTCGGTGGCGACTTGGTGGTGCGGTCAAACCAAGGAATTGAACTTTGTTTTGGCCAATTTGCCCAAGTTAATCATTAAAAAAACCAATCGAAAACAAGGTTTTAGATCTATTTACGGACGCTTGTTGAAAATAGAACAACTGGAAGATTTAAAAAAACTGATTCTAAAAAATCCCAAAGATTTCGTTGCCCAAGAAGAAGTGAGTTTATCCACCACTCCCTCCTTTATTGATGGGTCGATTGAGCCAAGATATGCCGCCATACGTGCCTTTCTGGTGGCGGAAGGCGATGACTACAAAGTAATGCAGGGCGGTTTGACTCGAAGTTCAGCCGTGAAAGACAAGTTCGAAATTTCGAACCAATTGGGAGGAATTTCAAAAGATACCTGGGTCATCACCGATTCTCCGATTGAATACCACGAAAAATCGATTGAACGAAAAAACACCAATAACCAACTCAATAATTCGTTGACCAGCCGCAATGCCGAAAACTTGTTTTGGTTGGGACGCTTGTGCGAAAGAACAATGGCGTTGCGTAGTTTTCTAAAAATAATTCTCAGCAGGCTCAACGAAAACG
>JAGNPF010000262.1 GCA_017989775.1 Flavobacterium sp. | reverse complement strand
TGATTCCGTTGACCAAGTCGAAAGGAACACCAAATGTTGGTGGACATTCCGAAGCATCCACAACGCCCAAACGCCCTGAAGTTCCTGCTCCAATGTAGAACAATCGACCGCCGAGTTTCATTTTGGCAACAATTTCGGCAACCAAAGTTTCTATTTGTGGCAAGGATTTTTCTACGGCAAGAGGAACTGTCTTGTCTTCCTGGTTGATGTTAAACAATAATTCCTGAACCGACATTTTTTCTAAATGTTCGTATTTCGAGGATTGTTCGGTGGTTTTAGTGAAGGTCATTTTATTGAATTATAGAGAAAAATAGTAATGAAAATTGCAGAAAAAACATTTAGAATCATCAGAGAATTTAAAAATATATTTTTTGACTCCTTGTCTAAAAATAGAAATTTATTAAAAAGGAAATCTATTGATATGCAAAACAGAATTATAAAAAAATTAAGTACCAATTTACCCAAAATAAACGTGTATAAAGAATTTTGTATAATTTCTTCAAATTGTTCTTTACTTCCAATATAAAAGAAAGTAGTTACTAAAATGGTAACTAAAGCAAAGATGTTTAAAACAGAAAATGTTTTTTTAATAGAGTTAATTAACTGATACATTCAATATGATTTTCTTTAACTGGCTAATTGAATATCATTTTTATAAGAAGACAAGTTTTTTAGGGCAAAAGCAATACAGGCCTGAATATCCTCTTTTTCAAGAAATGGATAAGCTTCTAAAATAGTTTTCACAGAATCCCCAGCAGATAAATATTGTAAAATAGTTTCTACCGTAATTCTCATTCCCCTAACGGTTGGTTTACCATTGCAAACTTCTGGTTTTATGACAATTCTTTCCAAAATTATTGCTTCCATTGGTGAATGTTTTTTTACAAATTTAGTGAATTAATCTATATAAAATACGCCAAAACCACTCCCAAAATAATCATAGAAACCTTGGCGACATTGAATTTGTGTCCTTCGCTGCTTTCAAAAATGATGGTGGACGAAATATGGAACAATATCCCGATGACCACGGCTGTTATTTCGGTGTAATAATCATTTAATATTGGTAAATAGTCGGAAATAATGGTGCCCAACGGTGTCATGATGGCAAAGGTGAGCATAAAGGCAAAAATGGCTTTGGAATCCAGTTTTGAATTGACAAAAAAGATTGTCAGGATTATGGCTATCGGGAAATGGTGAATGGCGATACCCAACGCCAAATTGTGGTGATGGCTCACGGGAAATCCTTCCAAAAAGGCGTGAATACAAAGACTGATGAACAGTAGCCAAGGAATATGGTACATTTTTTCGTGTCCGTGAACATGACCGTGTTCGGCACCTTTGGAGAAAAATTCCAATATAATCTGGAACAAAATTCCCGCCATGATGAATAGTCCAATGTTGTGATTATGACTTTCATATACCTCCGGCAACAAGTGCATCACGGTTAACGATAGCAAGAACGAACCGCTAAAAGCAAGCAATAATTTGAGTTTTGATTTGCTTTTTGGTTTTAAAAACAGGGCAATACCATAACCTAGCAGGACAGAAAATAAGGGTAAAAGGTAATTCATCTTTTTGTTTAAAGTTGTTTAGGATTGTTTAATGGTTTAAAAGTTTAAAGTAGCTGGAAGATTTAAACAATCTTAAACTTTTAAACAACTTTAAACTTTTTTTTAAACCCTACTTAAAGATCATAATTAATCGTTCGCTTTCGGTTTTGTGGAATTTTTTCAACTTGTAGTCTCCAAAAATATCCAATAAATAAATCCCGGCTTCTTCCATCATTTCTTCAAAATCTTTCAGCGTCAAGGCTTTTACTTTTTCGGTAAAATGGAATTTTTCGCCTTGGTCTTCAAAATCGATTTCCTTGAAAATATGTCCGTCTTTTACGTAACGTTTAATATGAAAATCAATGCCATCAACGGTTTTCACTTCTTCGGGAACCAGATTGTTGATCACTTGGTTGACGTTCATAAAGTCGATTACGGCAAAACCGTGTTCGGTCAAGCTTTCTTTCATTGCCTTCAAAGTCGTCAAATTGTCTTCGTCATTTTCGAAATATCCAAAACTGGTGAACAAATTGAAAATGGCATCGAATTTGTCTTCAAATCTTTCTCGCATGTCGTGCACCTGAAAATGCAGGTTTTCGTTTTGGTTTCTCTTGGCTTCGGCTATGCTATTTTCAGATAAATCGGCACCAATAACGTCAAAACCTAGCTGGTTTAAATAAATAGCGTGACGTCCTTTGCCACAGCACAAATCCAGCACTTTGGCTTTTTCGGGAAGGTTGAGGTAATGGGTCAGGTTGTCCATGAAAACCTGGGCTTCCCTGTAATTTCTTTCTTTGTAAAGGATGTGATAATAAGGAGTGTCAAACCAAGAGGCGAACCAGTTTTTCGTTTGTGGTTTGTGGTTTGTGGTTTGTTGTTGATGGGAATTCGGCATTTATTCTTTTTCTATTAATTCAAGTCATGCAAATTTAGTGTATTTTTGCACCGAATACTTGATTTTACGATGGAAAATAATTTTAGAATGATTGCCAAAACCTTTTTTGGTTTTGAAGAAATACTGGCAGAAGAACTGAAAAAACTTGGAGCGCAAGAGGTGGAACAGGGCGTGAGGATGGTGAGTTTCAAGGGCGACAAAGGGTTTATGTACAAGGCAAATCTGTCTTTGAGAACAGCCTTGAAAATCCTGAAACCCATTTATTCTTTCAGGGCGACCAACGAACAGGCATTGTACAAAGGAATAGCCGGAGTGAATTGGTCCAAATACCTCAATGCCAACCAGACTTTCGTGATTGATGCGACCGTGCATTCCACCTATTTCAACCATTCGGAATTTGTTTCCCAAAAATGTAAAGATGCTATCGTGGATCAGTTTCGCGAAAGAACGGGACAACGTCCGAGTATTGAGAAAATTCATCCCGATTTGAGAATCAATGTTCATATTGACAAAGACCAAGTTTCGGTAGCTTTGGATACTTCCGGGAATTCTCTGCACCAACGTGGGTATCGATTGGCAACGAATATTGCCCCAATCAACGAAGTTTTGGCAGCGGGAATCCTGTTGCTTTCGGGTTGGGACGGTCAAACCGATTTCTTGGATCCGATGTGTGGTTCGGGAACTTTCTTGGCCGAAGCCGCTATGATTGCCTGTAATATTCCGGCCAACATCAACCGCAAGGAATTTGCTTTCGAAAAATGGAAAGACTGGGACAACGATTTGTTTGACCAAATTATGGATTCCTTGTTGAAAAAAGTTCGCGAATTTCATTACACCATCAAAGGTTACGACAAAGCGCCATCGGCAGTTTTGAAGGCGAAAGACAATATCAAAAACGCTAATTTGGACGAATACATCACCATCGAGGAAAGAAACTTTTTCGAAACCGAAAAAACTACTCAAGGAAAATTACATATCGTATTCAATCCGCCGTATGACGAGCGATTGGATATCCACATGGAGCGATTCTACGCAAGTATTGGGGATACCTTGAAGAAAAATTATCCAGGAACCAATGCTTGGTTCATCACAGGAAACCTTGAAGCCTTGAAATTTGTAGGACTGAAACCTTCAAGAAAAATCAAACTTTTCAACGCCAGCATTGAGGCCAGATTGGTGAAATATGAAATGTATGAAGGCAG
>JAGNPF010000261.1 GCA_017989775.1 Flavobacterium sp. | reverse complement strand
GTGTATCCCAGTTTTACCAATCATCCCATGGAGACGGTCACTTTTTTCAAAAAGTTTTGTGAGGATTTTGGTTTTGATTATAACGTCATTACCAATCCAAAGGAATTCGATATAGAAAAAAACAAAGCCTATGTTGGTGTTAGCGACAGAATGCTTGGCATATTCTTGGAACAATGTCGAGAAAAGGATTTTGAACCCGGAAAAGACGTTGGTTTCTTGTCTTACAACGAAACGCCGATGAAAAAATTCATCTACAAAGGGATTTCCGTGGTCACGACAGATTTCAAGGAATTGGGAACCAAAGGTGCTGAATTTGTGACCAAAGAGGAGCCGATGCAATGTTACGTTCCAACAAAATTAATATTAAGAGAATCATTATAAATTTAAATATGTATTACATTGGATTTGACATAGGTAGCTCTTCGGTGAAAGTGGCTATCGTTGAAATGGCTACCGGAAAAAGCATTGGAGTGGTGCAGGAGCCGGAAACCGAAATGAGCATGCTTGCCTTGAAAAATGGGTGGGCCGAACAAAAACCGGAAGATTGGTGGCATCATTCCTGCAATGCCGTGGCCAAATTGAAGAAGAAATTCAACATTTCCAGAACACAAATAAAAGGAATAGGGATTTCGTATCAAATGCACGGATTGGTTTTGGTTGACAAAGAAGGTCAGCCTTTGCGAAAATCGATAATTTGGTGCGACAGCCGTGCCGTTGAAATTGGGAATGAAGCTTTTTCTGCCATCGGCGAACAAAAATGCAACGAACACTTGCTGAATTCTCCCGGAAATTTCACCGCTTCAAAATTGAAATGGGTCAAAGAAAACGAACCGGAAATTTACAGCCAGATTCATAAATTTATGTTGCCGGGTGATTACATTGCCTATAAATTGTCCAACGTAATCAATACCACTATTTCGGGCTTGTCCGAAGGGATTATGTGGGATTTTAAAAATGATTCCTTTGCCGATTTCTTGTTTGAACATTACGGCATTTCGAATGAACTTGTGCCGGACATTGTCGATACTTTTTGCGTCCAATCCAAAGTGGATAAAAAAGGAGCGGAAGAAAGCGGCTTGGAAGAAGGAACTCCAATATTTTACAGGGCGGGCGACCAGCCCAACAATGCTCTTTCGTTGAATGTTTTCAATCCGGGCGAAGTGGCTGCAACCGGCGGAACATCGGGTGTTGTTTATGCAATGACCAATAGTTTGTCGGTAAAAGAAAGTTCGAGAGTGAATAATTTTGCCCACGTCAACTACAAAAAAGGGAACGACCCAAGAATCGGTAAATTGTTGTGCATCAATGGAGCCGGAATTCAATACCGTTGGTTGCTGAATAATCTTTCGGTTTCCTCTTATGAAGAAATGAACAATCTCGCTTCGGATATTCCGGTAGGTTCTGACGGCGTTTGCATGATTCCTTTTGGAAACGGAGCCGAACGAATGCTCAACAGCAAAGACATTGGAACCCGATTGGTCAACATCAATCTCAACAATCACAACAAAGCACATATTTGTCGCGCGGCCTTGGAAGGAATTGCATTTTCATTCGTTTACGGAATGGAAATCATGAAATCCGACGGAATTGAAGTGAAAGTAATGCGTGCCGGAAACGACAATTTATTCCGTTCCGAGATATTTTCGAATACCGTGGCAACACTTATCGGACACGAAATAGAAATATACAATACAACAGGAGCCATTGGCGCGGCAAGAGCATCTGGGCTTCACGAAGGCGACTTTGAAACTTTCGGAAAATACATCACGGACAACGATCACGTGATGACTTATATGCCTTTCAAAGACAAACAACCGTATTTGGAAGCGTATCAACTTTGGAAAAATGAACTAGAATTAATAATCAATAAATAAATAAAAAATGGCAACTTTAGGAAATAAAGAATACTTTAAAGGTATTGGCGAAATTAAATTTGAAGGAAAAGAATCGGATAATCCGTTGGCATTCAAATATTACAATCCAGATCAAATCGTGGCTGGCAAAACAATGCGTGATCATTTTAAATTTTCCATCGCATACTGGCATACCTTCTGTGGGCAAGGATCCGATCCATTTGGTCCTGGAACACAAAATTTTGCTTGGGATCAAGCATCAGATGCAGTGCAAGCAGCCAAAGACAAAGCAGACGCGGCATTCGAATTTACAACAAAAATGGGATTCGGTTACTACTGTTTCCACGATTACGATTTAATTAGAGAAGGAGCCACTTTCGCGGAATCAGAAAGCAGATTGGCCACCATCACCGACTATTTGAAAGAAAAACAAGCGGCATCCGGCGTGAAATTGCTTTGGGGAACTGCCAATGCTTTTTCGAACCCTCGTTACATGAATGGTGCTTCTACCAATCCTGATTTTAATGTGGTGGCAAGAGCCGGAGGACAAGTAAAATTAGCCTTGGATGCTACAATTGCCTTGGGTGGCGAGAATTATGTTTTCTGGGGAGGACGTGAAGGATACATGTCGTTGTTGAACACCGATATGGGTAGAGAATTGGATCACATGGGACAATTTTTGAGAATGGCTCGCGATTATGCTCGTGCGCAAGGATTCAAAGGAAATTTCTTCATTGAGCCAAAACCGATGGAGCCAATGAAACACCAATATGATTTTGATTGTGCCACTGCAATTGGATTTTTACGTGCACAAGGCTTGGACAAAGATTTCAAAATGAATATCGAAGTAAACCACGCAACACTTGCTCAACACACCTTCCAACACGAAATTGACGTGGCTGCACAAGCAGGAATGTTGGGAAGTTTGGATGCCAACCGTGGTGATTACCAAAACGGATGGGATACTGACCAGTTTCCAAACAACATCCAGGAAACTACTGAAGCAATGTTGGTTTTCTTGAAAGCAGGCGGTCTTCAAGGTGGTGGAGTTAATTTTGACGCCAAAATCAGAAGAAACTCAACCGATATGGAAGACGTTTTCTTGGCCCACATTGGTGGAGCGGACACTTTCGCAAGAGCCTTGTTGACAGCCGACAAAATCATTACTTCATCAGCTTATGATAAATTGAGAACAGCTCGTTATAGTTCATTTGATGCTGGTAAAGGAAAAGAATTTGAAGAAGGAAAATTGTCCATGCAAGATTTGTATAAAATTGCACAAGAAAACGGGGAACTTACTTTGCAAAGTGGCAAACAAGAGTTGTTCGAAAATATCATCAACCAATATATTTAATATTTTGAATTAGTATTGAATAAGTAAGGTGTCGGAAACGTTGATTTTTAGGGTTAACAGTTGTTCCGACACCTTTTTATTTTGGTCTAATTTCATGAATCAGATTTTTTAAAACTAACTAATTTAACCACAAAACTTTATGAACACATTACAATTGGCAGATTAACTGGTTTTTCTGGTCTATTTCTTTATGGTGGCTGGATATGGCTATGCCGTTTACATTCGCAAAAAGACGAAATCAATTTCGGCATCCCACGATTACTTCTTGGCCGAAGGCTCCTTGACTTGGTGGGCCATTGGAACCTCCTTGATTGCTTCCAATATTTCGTCCGAACAATTTATTGCCATGTCCGGAAACGGATTCAAGATGGGATTGGCCATTGCCACCTATGAATGGATGGCGGCCTTGACCCTGATTATCGTGGCCGTGTTTTTTATTCC
>JAGNPF010000017.1 GCA_017989775.1 Flavobacterium sp. | reverse complement strand
AATTTTTTCGAACAATAATCTTTTGAAATCCTCTTGGTGCAAAGCATCTACAAGAAATCCCGCTTGCCCGTTCATTTTTACGGGAGCAATGATGGTGTTCGTGTCCAACTTGTCTTCCGACATGAAAGCAAGCGGCATAAAGTAATTCTGGTAAAAAGCTTCCTTGAAATTGACTTCAAGCAAAACACCATAATAGGTATTGTCCTTTGAAGCAATTTTGAATGAATCAACCACTTCAATATACTTTAAAGTACTGGCTTTTCCGCCATACCAACGCTTGTTGATAATGTAGTTTTCAAGAATGTCAGAAGAAAAAACTTTTAGGAATTCCTTTTCTTCAAAAGCATTTTCCCAGTTTGTTTTAAAAACAAACGGATTTTGAAATTGATCGTCGTTCATCTTGTTTTCTTTCACTATTTTCTAATTTTAAATAAATGAAAAGGCAATTCTGGAGAAAGCTCCACAAAATTCCATTCTTTATCCCAAATATAACTATTTCCTGTGATTAAATCGGTAATCTCGACTGGCACATTTCTTAGTAATGCATCAGGAAGTCGAACCATCGCTTGTTGCGTGTTGTGAGCGTCAAGACTGGCCACCATCAAGGTTTCATCCTGTTTGTCGTCGTCAAACTTGTAATAGGCCATAATCTGGTCGTTATTCGTGGGACAAAAAACAATGTTATTGGTTTGTTGCAGCGAAGCTCGTTCCTTTCTAATGGTGTTGATTCGGGTGATTAACGTGGTGATTTTATTTTGTTTTTCCCAATCCCATTTGAAATACTCATACTTTTCCGAATTCAAATACTCCTCTTTTCCGGGAGCCATTGGTGTAGAAATGCGATACTCGAAAACGGGACCGTAAATCCCTATGCTGGAACTCAAAGTTGCCGCCAAGAAATATTTTTGGAGATGAATGGATTCATTGCCGTTTTGCAGAGGAAAAGGGTTGATGTCCGGCGTGTTAGGCCAAAAATTAGGACGATAAAATTCTTTTTGTTCAGACTGGGTTAATTCTTCCACATATTCCGTCAATTCTTTTTTGGAATTTCTCCAAGTAAAATAGGTGTAGGATTGAGTAAATCCTTGTTTGGCCAATTCGTTCATGATTTTTGGACGCGTGAAAGCTTCCGCCAAGAACAACACATCGGGATGTTTTTTCTTGATTTCGCCAATCAGCCAACCCCAGAAAAAGAAGGGTTTGGTATGCGGGTTATCGACCCTGTAAATCTTGACATCGCATTCTTCTATCCAAAACAAAGCGACGTCCAGTAATTCCTTCCAAAGATTTTTCCAGTCGCCACTTTCAAAATAAATGGGTTGGATGTCTTGGTATTTCTTTGGTGGATTCTCGGCATATTGGACCGTTCCATCTGGTCGCCATTTGAACCATTGTGGAAAATCTTTCACGTAAGGATGATCGGGTGCGGCTTGCAAGGCATAATCCATCGCCACTTCTATTCCCAACTCTTTGGCTTTTTTGACCAAGGATTTGAAATCTTCAATTGTTCCCAATTCGGGATGCGTGGATTTGTGTCCACCATATTGCGAACCTATTCCCCAAGGCGAACCCACATCCCCAGGTTCAGCATTGGTGGCGTTATTTTTTCCCTTTCGGTTTACTTCGCCAATGGGATGAATCGGAGGGAAATACAAGGTATCAAAACCCATCGAAGCCACTCTGGGCAACAATCGTTCACAATCCTTGAAAGTCCCGTGTTTTCCTTCTTCGGCGGAAGCGGAACGGGGAAAAAACTCGTACCAAGTACTGAACAATGCTTTTTTCCGGTCCACGTAAACCTGTAATTCCTTGGACTTGTTTTCCAGGAATCGAATGGGATATTTTTTGAAGATATGGTGCAATTCAGGAGACATAGCTTCTTGAATTGCCTTGTCGTAATCCGATTCATTCGTGAAATAAACCACCAATTTTTCGAGATATTCTTTCTCGGAATCATTGGCGAATTCAATAACTGATTTCACATATTCGGCTCCTTCCAAAAGTTCCGATTTTACATACTGGTTGTCGTTAATTTTACGCTCGGTTCCGTGTTGCCAGTTCAAGGCGTAATCCACCCAACCTTCGACAAAATAGGAATACAATCCTTGTTTTTCTACTTTGAAAGTAGCGGTCCATTGCTCGTTTTCTTTTGGAACCATCCGAACTTCTTGCCAATTTTTATCGGCTTCGTGTTTGAATTTTACGCAACATTCGATAATGTCGTGTCCATCGGAAAAAACGTCTGCCGAAACGGCTATCGTTTGTCCAACAATTCGTTTTATAAAATATGCCCCACAATCTATTTGAGGCGAAAGATTTTCTATTACTATTCGGGTTTGATTCTGCATTTTGTATTTTTAAAAGTCAACTAAATTTAGAGAAATTATGCTGTGGCAACTTTACCAAAAAATAAATTTATCGTTACTTTTTCAGTAAGCAAATACTAAAATTTATTTTATTTAATAACATAATTATCGGGAATGACTGCTCCTTTTTTGACAACAACAATTCCTTCTTTGATGGTGTACAATGGATTGGAAACATTCTCCAAATGTTTTCCTCCACTGATGTAAACGTCGTTTCCAATTCGGGAGTTTTTGTCCACAATGGCGTTGTTGATGAAGCATCTTTCACCAATTCCAACCAGCTTTTTGTCGTTTTTGATGTCTTCGTTCATTTCATCAATGGTTTGATAGAAATCGCTACCCATTACATACGTATTTTGGATAACGGTTCCTTCACCTATGCGAGATCGAATTCCAATTACGGAACGACTAATTTCTTTGGCATTGATGATGCAACCCTCTGAAATCAATGATTTGTCAATATGTGTTTTTTTGAACTTTGTGGGAGGCAACAAACGAGGGCGAGTCACTATTTTATTGTCGTCGTCAAATAAATTAAATTTAGGAACATCGTCTGTCAATCCTATATTGGCTTCAAAAAAGGAATCGATATTCCCGATATCGGTCCAGTAGCCTTCATATTGGAAACTAAATATTTTTTTGTGGCCAACGGCTTGGGGAATGATTTCTTTTCCAAAATCTTGGGTGCTTGTTTCTGCCATAACATCCAACAAAAATTTTCTGTTGAAAACATAAATTCCCATTGATGCCAAATAATGTTTTCCCTCACTTTTCATTTGGTCGCTCACATCGGATGTCCATTCTGGCAAAAGCTCTTTGGCTGGTTTTTCGATGAAAGCCTCGATGAAATTCTCGGAATTGGTTTTTAAAATTCCAAATTCAGGAGCATCTTTGGCATTTACAGGCAATGTGGCGATAGAGATATCGGCTTCATTTTTGATATGCTCTTCGATCATTTCATTCAAATCCATTTGATACAATTGGTCACCCGAAAGAATCAAGGCATAATCGAAATCATGATTCAGAAAATGAGGCATGCACTGTCTTACTGCATCTGCAGTTCCTTGAAACCATCTGGTATTGTCCGGAGTTTGCTCGGCTGCCAAAATATCGACAAAGACGTGACTAAAAATACTGAAATGGTAAGTATTCTTGATGTGTGCATTCAAGGAAGCCGAGTTGAACTGCGTCAGTACAAATATTCGATAAATATCCGAATTCATGCAGTTCGAGATGGGAATATCAACCAATCTGTACTTTCCTCCAATTGGAACAGCTGGTTTTGAACGTGTTTCTGTTAATGGATACAATCTGGAGCCTTGTCCCCCACCGAGAATAATTGCGATAACATTTTTCCTTTTAGCCTTCATTTTTTGTTTAGTATTAAATTGTACACCTCTATATATTCTTGACAAACGCTTTCCCAGGAATGGTCGATATCCATCCCCTTTTTTCGAATATCATTAATTTTTTTCTTGTCTTTATATAAATCTACGGCTCTTTGAATCGAATAACAAACATCACCAACCGAGGCTTGGTCGTGGCAAATGCCGTTCCCATTGTCGCCAAAATCGATTACCGTGTCTTTCAATCCACCCGTTCTTCGCACAACGGGAATGGTTCCGTAACGCATGGCATACATTTGGTTCAAACCACAAGGCTCGACCCTGGAAGGCATCAACAAAAAATCGGAACCTCCATAAATCAAATGTGCCAAAGCTTCATCATAGCCAATAACGGCATTGTAATTCCCTTTGAAACTGCTCAACAAATGAGTCAATTGGCTTTCTATTTCGGCATTCCCAGAACCTAGAACCAAGATATTGATTTCTCTAAAATTTTCAGACAAAGACATCGCGGCAGCGTGGGGCAACAAATCGGCTCCTTTCTCTTCCAATAATCTTCCAATAAAACTAAAGAGCGGTTTTGTGGGATCTAAATCAAATTGACTGCACAATTTTTCCTTGTTTTCCTGCTTTCCTTTTTTGAAATTTTTAATCGAGTAATTTTTCTCCAACATTTTATCCGTGGCTGGATTCCAGACTTCCATGTCAATCCCGTTCAAAATTCCTCTGGACTTGTATCTTACGAGATTAAACAAGGATTCCAATCCATAAGCCGAATAATTGATTTCATTCAAATAATTGGGCGAAACCGTGGTCACCGCAGAGGCACATTTGATGGCTGTGGCCAATGAATTAATCCTGTTGTCCCATTCCAAAAGAGTTACTTTCGACAAATCGAACTCCGGCAAATAATACAATTTATCGAATCCAAATTGCCCTTGATAAATGGAATTATGAATGGTTATTACCGTTGGCGTATCCTTTAGTTTCTCATATTTATTGGCATACATCATCATGAACGGAATCAAGCCCGTATGGTGGTCGTGACAATTAATCACGTCCGGCATTGCTGTTCTGGTACTCATCCAATCCAAGGTGGCTATCTGGAACGACACAAATCGTTCGATGTCATCTTCATAACCATAGATTTCTTTTCTGTCAAAAAATTCCGGAATTTCTATCAAATACAGTTCATAACCTAATTTACCCGTTTGCTCTTTCAGCACGTTGAAAGCTAAATTAAAATTCCCCAATTTCACAAAATCGGAATAAATACAATCAAATTCATTTTCGTCAATGAACTTGGTTTTATGGCAAGGAAGCACCACGCTCACAAGATGTCCCGCACTATTTTGATACTTTGGCAAAGCGCCCACCACATCGGCCAAGCCACCAACCTTTGCCACTGGATAACACTCTGCTGCTATATGAAATATTTCCATTTAAGAAATTCTATTTTTAAAATTCTTCCTAAAACAACATCATTATTGACAATGGTCGTGTTAAGCAAATTCAAGATTTTGAGTAAAAGCCAATTAAAATTGTGCTACTTTTATGTTTTTCTAAATTTAGTAAAAAAAACCACAGAAAATTACCCTAATTGAAAATTTATTAAAATAATAAAAATAGCCTCTAAACACACAGAATCATTGAAAATTCCTAAAACAATCCTACACAGCAGTAAACTTATCGCTTATTTTTCTCCAAATCTGGCAACCTTGTTTGCCGCAAAGTTGTTTACATCTCCCATAAAACATAAAATTCCAAAAAGAGAATGGGAAATGGACAGCAAAAGCACGCAAACATTAATTGAAATCCCAAAAATTAATAAAAAAGTGATGCTGTACCAATATGGCGAAAGCAGCAAGAAAATCTTGTTGGTTCACGGATGGTCGGGACGAGGAACACAGCTTTTCAAAATTGCAGATGAATTATTGAAAGCAGGCTATTCCACCATCAGTTTTGATGCACCTGCCCACGGAAAATCGCCAGGAAAAACCACCATTATGGCAGATTTTGTCGAAGCAATATTGGAAATAGAAAAACAATTTGGCCCTTTCGAAGCCGCTGTCGGACATTCTTTGGGAGGGATGTCGTTGTTGAATTCGGTAAAAAAAGGACTTGAAATCAATAATTTGGCAATCATTGGAAGCGGAGACATCGTACAGGATATTCTGGACGATTTTATAAAAAAATTAGGTTTAAAACCGGAAATAAGCATTCGTTTACGCATCCATTTCGAAAAAAAACACGGCTTGGAAATGGACAGTTTCTCCGGCTACAAATCGGCGATGGAAATAACCATTCCTGTCTTGGTACTGCACGACAAAAAGGATCTCGATATTCCCGTAACAGCAGGAATCAACATCCACAAGCACCTGAAAAACGGTAAATTATTTTTAACCGAAGGACTTGGACATCGCAAGATTCTGGGGAATTCTGAGGTGATAGAGAAAGTGGTTCGGTTTATCAATCAAACTTGATTTAATGACATTGAGTTCGAGCGCAGTCGAGAACCATTATGGCATCAAAATCGAAAAGCAATTGATACAAGTATTGACAAAATCACTACTAAAAGAATTAAAATACTAGATTTAAAACCCATTACATTTTCTTCTGTACATGATGCTCAATAGTGTTCGTGATCACAAAAAAAGGGTAACATCCAGATAAATCAGCAGTAGGCTAATTTTCGGTTAAACCAAACCTATATCTTTTGCAATGGCCATAAGATGCACGTTATTTCTGGCACTAAAGTATATTCTGAGTTTATTGATACGCTTTTCAATACTACTGTTGCCACAGGGAATTATTCCTGTATTTTTGAATTTGAATGCAATCTCATTCAATCGTAATCCTTCGGATAATGCTTTTAAAATTGCAATATCATAAGGTTCAATTTCGATAAGTGATTTGTTGTTTAAAATTGAAAATGATTCGCCAAGGACGAATTTTTCATCTTTGGCATAAATACTTTCAATGGCTTTTTTAAGTTGTGGAGTGCTGTTGCTGCCTTTTGAAACATACGAATTTATGCCTAAATCATTGAATAGTGATTTTATCTTGTAGAATTTATCTTCTGTCGAAAATACGATTGTCTTAATTTCTGGCTGTATTTTCTTTACGGCTGCAATAAGCTCGCCACCAGTGTTTAACTTATTGTCCCAATGTCTGGATTTAAAAGACAAATCACTAATCAGTAAATTATAAGGTTTTTTGTGCTGCAGTGCTTTTTTTATTTTCAAAAAGGCATCGTCACAATAATTGGCATAATGAAATTCGCTAATTGAAAGTTCTTCAAATACGTGTACCATCCCCATACTGATACAGTCAAGCTCTTCGGCGATCAATACTTTAGGAAACATATTTAATTTTTGGCTATACGATTGACTCTACCCGCTGAATATAGTCTACTCTTTACTGGATAGTCTAACTATTTATTCCAAAAATAAATTTTATTTTCCTGCAAAAAATCACGCCTTCCCAAAGTGCCTTTCTGCCCGACGAAAGTACCTTTCTGGATGATAAACGAAAAAAAGCCCTTGGCAAAAGAGCTAAGGGCTTCCTAAAACAAAACAAAAAAACTTACACTTTCAATCGAATCCTAACTGTTGTGCCTTTGTTTTTATCGTGATGGATGGTTACAGCATTCTCGTTTGCGCCTTCCAATAAAGCCAATCGCTCCTTTGCCAAATGAATTCCTTTTGATGGACGATTTTTGTGCCTATTGGACTCAACAAATCCTTTTCCGTTATCAATAATTTTACATTCCAAAATATCCTCGGCGGCCATCGAAAAAGAGATTACCAGACTTGGAGAAGCATAAGTTTTATCAAAAGCGTGAACAAAGACGTTCTCTACAAAAGGCTGCAACAACATTGTGGGAATTTCGCAAGAATCGACATCTACCTCTGGAGCAATTTGGAATTTGCAATCAATTCTATTGTCAAAACGCATGTTTTCAATGGTAATATACGACTGCAAATACTCGATTTCTTCGGCAATGCTAATGGTTTGTTTGGAGGAATTCTCCAAAGTTTTCCGCATCAACTTGGCAAATTCGCCAATGTAAACCAACGAATTATCTACGTCATTGCTGATGATGTAGTCCTGGATGGCATTCATGGCATTAAAAGTAAAATGCGGATTCATTTGGCTCAACAAGGCTTCTAGCTTGGTCTCGGCAATACGCCGTTGAATGATGGCTTTTTCTTTCGCTTTTCTTTTATACCTTAAAACCAAGAAGAGAACAATTCCCGAAACCAACAGCAAACTAAGGGTTATAAACCACCAACTGAGCCAAAACGGTGGCGAAACTTGAATTTTCAACAACTGGAAAACAGTAGATTTTCCAGCATTCGAATCGAAAACTTCCACTTCAACAGTATATTTTCCGAAAGGCAAATACGGCAAAAACAAATTCGTTTTCTCGCTATACGGACTCCAGCGATCGCTGTTTTTTAGGCGATAGCGAAATTTCAATTTATTGGGAAAAGGATGTCCTTTGGGAACAAAATCTATCGAAAATGAATTGTGCTGGTAATCACAATCCAATTCTTTGGAATTGTATCGAAACCAATTATAATTAGAAGAACTTATTGGAACATTGTTTATGGCAATCTTGGCAATTCCAATCTCTGAAACCGTCAATTGTTTGGCAACAAGTCGTTGTAAATCTATGGTGTAATAGCCTTTTTTAGTTCCCAACCACAGCTTGCTTTCAAAAATTTGGGATGTTGTCACGGCACAATCTTTCAATCCCTGCTCCTTGTCTATCAACCTAACAATACCATCTTTGTAAAGGTTAATTCCTTTTTCTGTTCCAATAAGGATGTAATCTTTATAGGCTTCCAGAAACAAAATAGTGTTCCCGACTATTTCTTTTTTGGAGATTGTTTTCAGGATTTTGAATGATTTCGTATCATCAACAACAAATACATTTCCAAATTCGGCTGCCAAAATCAGTTGCCCTTTGTCATTGGCGGTAATGTGCTTGAACTTTTTTTCTTTCCAAATGCCGTCAGCCAAATACGAATGAAATTGGTTGTTTTTATAAACATACAAACCATTAAAAACAGACAAGAGATAGGTTTTGTCCCTATTGGTCAATATTTTTACAATAAATTGCGGTGTCTTTTTTTCGAACTTCGAAAAATGTTTGCTTTCTAGACTATGCACATCATCATATAATCGGGCACCTGCATAAGTAATCGTCTCAATGAATTTATCATTATAGGTAAATCCAATTTTCAAGCTATGCTTGGGTATATAATGGAGAATTTTGGCTTCATCATTAATTTCAAATATTCCAATGTTACTGCTTATCCAAAAAGTTTCCTTATGCTTCACCATTTCGTAAAACTCAATACCATTGGCTGGAATATCAAAGTTTAATTCAAAATCCCTGGATTCAACACCCTGTTTTCTGATAACATTTTTATTTTTTTTCAAAAAATTCAATTCATAATTCTTGAAATCCAGCAGTGAAATAGTCTTGGAATTTTCTGGATTGGAATTGAAAATAGTAACTCCTTTGTTGTGCAATATAATTTTTTGATTTCCCAAATTTTCGAAATCAACAATCGACTTGTTTTCAAATAAATCATAATCGATTATTTTATCCAAACGCACTTCGTAGATTCCTTTATCATTGGAACCCACATATAAAATATCTTTGGTTTTATCATAAACTACATTTAGTAAAATCTTGGAATCAATACCAAAATGATTCGAAACATCCATCATTTTATCATTCTCGATCGTATAAAGACCACCATCTGGAGTATAAACTCCCCAAGCTGAAGCAAAAATGGTGTTGTTTTTATCTTTAGCGTATTGCCAAACCATAGATTTACCAAATTTGACCGAGGAAAAATCCCCCTTTAAAAGCGTATTGATATTCATTTTATCTATAAAACCTTCATTACTGCTATAAAGTATTGATCCGTAAAGAGCAGAACCATAAGTCTTTTTATGCAAAAAAATTGGAATAATTTTAGGAAAAGAATCAGACTCGTCAATTTTAAACAAACCATCAAAAATAGTGGCAAAATAAACTTCCCCTTTGTATTCGAAAAAGGAAATACAAATAAAATCATCTTTATGGGGAGGAACTTTGGGTGAAACCAGTTTATTGGTCTTTATGTCAATTATAGAAATACCTTGGATAGATCCAACGTAGATTTTGTTCTTAAAATAAAAAAGTTTCCTTACTTTATTTTCAAGCAATCCGTTTTTGGTGGTAAAAACGGTGAATTTTTTACCATCAAATTTACTGACACCACCACCATAACTGGCAAACCACATCGCTCCATTGCCATCTTGGCAAATATCCCAACAACTGTTGTGACCCAAACCATCAGCTTCATCAATGTTGGAAAAATTGCCGTTTTCCATTCGTGAAACGCCGTTTTCGGTTCCAATCCATAAAACATTTTTTGAATCCAAAAACAAGGCTCTAACGGCATTATTGGGCAAACCATCGATAGTGGAATAATTTCGGGAGGGAAAGTATTGTCCAAAAAAGAAATTTGAAAAAAAAAGAAAAATGAAAAATATGAGGTAACTATTTTTTAAGCGCATCCATTAATTTCTTTTTAGTAAATGCTGAATTGGAAACACTCGCAACAACCCCGTTGGTCATTTCCAAACTATTGGTGTCTGAATTAAAACGCTTCACATAATTTTTATTCACGATAAATGATTTTCCGGTTTTGATAAAAATGGAACTGGGGAGGCTTTCGTCCAATTCCTTGAGAGTCGTAGAAATGGTGAAGTTGTCTTCATTGTTAAAAACCATAATTTTCTTGTCGATGGTTGTAAAATAAAGAATGGAATCTAATTGCAATACTTCAAAACCCTCTTTGGTAGAAAAAATCATCCTGCGAGGAATCTCTTGCTCTGCATTGAGCATATTCTCTTTCAATAACTTATACCGATCACTCCCAATATTATGATTTAACTTAGATTCATACCGAGATAAAACCGATTCCAAATCGGTTTTCCCAATGGGTTTCATCAAATAATCAAGAGCGGAACATTTTATGGCATCCAGCGCATAATTGGAATAAGCTGTCGTAAAGACAATTTCAAAAGGGATTGTATCAAAATATTTCAATAATTCAAAACCGTTTTCCAAAGGCATTTGAATATCAAGAAAAACAATGTCTGGATTATAGGTTTTAATGGAAGCCACTGCACTTTCGACGGAATCACAGGTGTCAACAACTTCTAATTTATCACTGCAATAAAGTTTACATAATTTACTCAAATAACTTCGCGCGTGTGACTCATCGTCAACAATGATTACTTTTAATTTCATTTGTGTATTTAAAATTTTGTAGCTAAAATACAATTAAAAAAGTAATTCCTACAATTTATTAACCCACATTGATCCCAAACTAGAATAACTTTTTTATTCCAATTTGATAACTGGTTCAAAACAAAAAACCCCTCATCGATAGATGAAGGGTTTT
>JAGNPF010000016.1:4276-11205 GCA_017989775.1 Flavobacterium sp. | reverse complement strand
GTCAAAATATCCAAAACGTCTTTGTAATACAGGACATAACTTTTGCCATTTCGAGACAAGGCATTGGTGTGCATTTTGAACAATTTGGCAATCAAAATCTGCGCTGGATTGTTTTTGCTCGAATAGCCCATCGTGATGTTCAAAGCACCAACTGTTGAAGGCAAAGAATATAAAAGCGGTACCAACAAATTTTCTTCTCCTAAAACAACAGCCACTTTATCTAATGTTGTATTTGGATTATCATCAATGATATTTTCAATAATGCTACCCGCAATTTTGGCTTGACCAATGGATTTTGGCGTACCAATAACCTGGATGTTTTTCGACTGCGAAAAATCGTCCACAATCCATTCAAAAGGATTGGATTTGTAATGTTTCCAACTCGATTTGAAACGCCTGACGAACAATCCTGCATCGTGATAGGGATCGTTCAAAAAGTTTTGATCGACATCCCAATAAATAGCGGCTTGATCCGAAGCGATTAAATGTTGAATAATTCGTTCTTCGGCAGCATTCAAGGCATTGAAACCAGCAAAAACAAATTGTTTTTCTTTTACGGAATCTGAAAAATGATTCAAATTATTTACAGCTTCCCGATAAATTAATCCTTGATAACCAATTCCTTTATTCAGCAAATGATTGTAAAGCGATTGATAATAATGTGGCAACAATTTCCAGAAATCAATGTAGTTTTCGAGTAATTGGGTTTTGTTTTCGACTTCAATCCCCCATTTCTTGATGTCTTCAATATCTTTCAAATAAGAAAGCACGTGATTTGGATCAAGTAAATAACGGTCAATTTCGTTGAAATCCTGCAACAATGTTTTGGCCCAATTGGCAAAAAGTTCAAAAGATTGTAGGTTTGGTTTTTCGGTAACAGACAAATAAACTTCATAGAATTCAAACAATAATTCTATCGAATCGACGGAACGAACGCTGGCAATATCCTGAATAAATTCCTCGATACTAATAATCTCCGGACTAAGGATATTGGTTGAAACTTGCTTTTTGAGAGCTTCTACCAGAAATATCTTGGCTCGCTTGTTGGGCAAAACCACAATGGTATTGGAGAGTTTTCCAGAATAAGTTTCAATTAAAACCTGGGCTATTTTATTTAAAAACGAAGGATTTGTCATTCCATAAAAATAAAAAAAGCCGTTCAATTAAGAACGGCTTTTTAAAATTATTTTAAAAGTAAATTACATTTTACTTTATTATTTAGAACCTACAGATTTAACTTCAGTTCTTCTGTTTTTAGCTTTACCAGCTTTAGTTTTGTTGGTAGCAACTGGTTTCGATTCACCAAAACCTACAGTAGTCAAGTTTTCAGCTTTTATACCTTTACTAACTAATGCGTTTTTAACAGCATTTGCTCTATCTTCAGACAATTTTTGGTTGTAAGCATCTGAACCATCACTATCTGTGTGCCCTTCAACACTAAATTTAGCATTTGGATAATTTTTTAGGATTTCTTTTATTGCTTCTAAACGAGCTGGAGTTCCATCAGCTTTGAAAGTAGATTTTCCTGAATCAAAGTAAACTGATCTAGCTTCAACTTTTAAATTATCAAGTGCTTCAGGAGTTACTTCAGGACATCCTTTGTTGCTGGCAGGACCAGCTACAGTAGGACAATCGTCATCTTTGTCGGCTACACCATCTTTGTCGGCATCCAATACTGGACATCCACCATTATCTTTAGGACCAGCCACAGTAGGACATTTGTCATCTTTGTCGGCAATTCCGTCTTTGTCAGTATCAGGACAACCTTTGAAAGCAGCCAAACCAGCAACCTCTGGACAAGCATCATCTTTGTCAGCTATTCCGTCTCCGTCTGTGTCAGGACATCCGTTCAAAGCAGCCAAACCGGCAACTTCTGGACAAGCATCGCTTCCGTCGATAATTCCGTCTCCGTCAGTATCAGGACAACCATTGAATTGTTTCAAACCGGCAACTTCTGGACAAGCATCTTCTTTGTCATAAATTCCGTCACCGTCAGTATCTTTTCCTCCAAATTGGAAAGTAATACCTACTGTGTGTTGGAAATGAGATGGAGCTTCTGGAGTGTAAATATCTCCTACTGCATTTCTATCTCCAAATGATTTTTTATAAGTTGTTTCCAAAGCCAAACCAACATTTTCAGTAAACCAAAAAGTCAAACCGGCTCCTGGATTAACAGTTCCATAGCTATTATCTCCCAAGAAAGTATAACCCCCACCAAGTCTCAAGGAAGGATCAATTACTTTTGATTTGATCAAACTCTTGAAGCTGTATTTAACATTGGCATCAAGTCCATAATACATCAAATCTCCAGGATTAGTTACCACATAACCAGCAGAATTGTGTCCTGGCGCAGTAGGATCAAAAACAACAAATTTGTCCATTTTGTTAATAGACCCTTGAAGTCCAACAGAAAAATTATCTCCAACTGATCTAGCAAGGCTAATATAAGATACCGAAGGAAGGATATTCCAGTTTTCGCTAATATTGAATGGTTGGGATACGTGTTGGTCTAGCCAATTTTTTCCCCCACCAGCACTAGCTCGTGTGTCAACCGCATTCACTCCAAAAGACAATGCCCATGGATTGTTACTGTCCTGTGCCTGAGAACCAATAGTCATCAGCGTCATTGCAGCAAGTAAAAGTTTGTTAAGATGTTTCATAGTTAATTTTGTTTAGATTACTATTTTTTAATTGATGCCTAAAAAAATTCTTTTGAAGAAAAGCTAACCAAATTCTTTCTCCAGTTAAATCTTTTCCAAGCAACACTCATACACCAATTCTAAAATTAAACTGATATATTCGCCAAAAATAACACTATTTAATTTATTAATAAAAAAAAAGTAGTATTAAATCTCCATTTATTTACCCTTCCCCACAAACAAAATTAACATTAATTTAATAAGTGCTTTTGTCCAACAAAATAAACCAAATCAAAATAAATATAATTTTCACATAATCAACAACATACAACAAGAACCGAGCAAAACAAGGCCAAAAAAAAGAGCCATTCAATCAAGAATGGCTCTTTAAAATTATTTGTTTAAAAGCAAATTACAATTTGCCTTCGTAAATAGAACCTACATGTTTTACTTCAGTTCTTCTGTTTTGAGCTTTACCAGCTTTAGTTTTGTTAGTAGCAATTGGTTTAGATTCTCCGTAACCAACAGCAGTCAAGTTTTCAGCTTTAACCCCTTTTTCTATCAAGGCATTTCTAACAGCATTAGCTCTATCTTCAGACAATTTTTGGTTTAATTTATCAGAACCATCGCTATCTGTGTGTCCTTCAATGCTAAATTTAGCATTTGGATAGTTTCTAAGAATTTCTCTCATAGCATCTAAGCTAGCTATTGTCGCAGCATCTCCTACTTTGAAAGTAGATTTACCAGAATTAAAGAATACTGATCTAGCTTGAATTTTAAGACTTTCAACAACTTCAGGAGTTACCTCAGGACATCCTTTGTTGCTGGCAGGACCAGCTACAGTAGGACAATCGTCATCTTTGTCGGCTACACCATCTTTGTCGGCATCCAATACTGGACATCCACCATTATCTTTAGGACCAGCCACAGTAGGACATTTGTCATCTTTGTCGGCAATTCCGTCTTTGTCAGTATCAGGACAACCTTTGAAAGCAGCCAAACCAGCAACCTCTGGACAAGCATCATCTTTGTCAGCTATTCCGTCTCCGTCTGTGTCAGGACATCCGTTCAAAGCAGCCAAACCGGCAACTTCTGGACAAGCATCGCTTCCGTCGATAATTCCGTCTCCGTCAGTATCAGGACAACCATTGAATTGTTTCAAACCGGCAACTTCTGGACAAGCATCTTCTTTGTCATAAATTCCGTCACCGTCAGTATCTTTTCCTCCAAATTGGAAAGTAATACCTACTGTGTGTTGGAAATGAGATGGAGCTTCTGGAGTGTAAATATCTCCTACTGCATTTCTATCTCCAAATGATTTTTTATAAGTTGTTTCCAAAGCCAAACCAACATTTTCAGTAAACCAAAAAGTCAAACCGGCTCCTGGATTAACAGTTCCATAGCTATTATCTCCCAAGAAAGTATAACCCCCACCAAGTCTCAAGGAAGGATCAATTACTTTTGATTTGATCAAACTCTTGAAGCTGTATTTAACATTGGCATCAAGTCCATAATACATCAAATCTCCAGGATTAGTTACCACATAACCAGCAGAATTGTGTCCTGGCGCAGTAGGATCAAAAACAACAAATTTGTCCATTTTGTTAATAGACCCTTGAAGTCCAACAGAAAAATTATCTCCAACTGATCTAGCAAGGCTAATATAAGATACCGAAGGAAGGATATTCCAGTTCTCACTTACGTTGAACGCTTGAGATACATGAGCATCAAGCCAATTTTTTCCTCCACCAGCACTAGCTCGTGTGTCAACCGCATTAACTCCAAAAGACAATGCCCATGGATTGTTACTGTCTTGTGCCTGAGAACTTACCGTCATCAGAGTCATCGCAGCAAATAAAAGTTTACCAAGATTTTTCATACTTAATTTTGTTAGATTACTATTTTTAGTGTACAAATATAACGTGTAATTTTTTAACTACAAAACTAAAAGTTAAAAAAACAGAAGAAAAACGTTGAATTACACAACATTTAGACTCGTTCCAACTTGAACAAAAGCATCGATAGCTTTATCGAGATTCTCTTTTGTGTGCGAGGCCGATAATTGAACCCTAATCCTTGCTTTATCTCTTGGAACCACGGGAAAAAAGAACCCAATCACGTAAATTCCTTTTTTAAGCAATTCGTTCGCCATCTTTTGTGCTAGTTTTGCATCATACAGCATCACGGGAACAATCGCAGAATCACCATCAATTATGTCAAAACCCGCTTTTTTCATTCCTTCCTTGAAATAATTGGTATTCCATTCCAATTTATCTCGAAGCGTGGTGTCTTTTTCTAACAATTCAAAAACCTTGATAGAAGCGCCTACAATTGCTGGTGCCAACGAATTGGAAAACAAATAAGGTCTGGAGCGTTGACGCAACAATTCGATAATTTCTTTTTTGGCCGTGGTATAACCGCCCATCGCCCCGCCAAGTGCTTTCCCTAATGTACCTGTAATGATGTCCACTCGTCCCATTACACCCTTGGCTTCCAAAGTTCCTTTTCCGGTTGGGCCTATAAATCCTGCGGCGTGACATTCGTCTACCATAACCATTGCGTCATATTTGTCTGCCAAATCACAAATTTTATCTAATGGCGCCACAATTCCATCCATCGAAAAAACGCCATCGGTAACAATCAACTTGAAACGAGCTCCTGCTTCATTCGCCTTGATTAATTGCTGTTCCAAATCGTTCATATTGCTGTTTTCATAACGAAAACGCGCCGCTTTACATAAACGAACTCCATCTATAATGGAAGCGTGATTCAAACTATCCGAAATAATAGCATCATTTTCATTCAACAAAGGTTCAAAAACCCCTCCATTGGCATCAAAAGCTGCGGCATACAAAATGGTGTCTTCGGTACCGTAGAAATCCGAAATCTTATTTTCCAAAGTTTTGTGAATATCCTGGGTTCCGCAAATAAATCGAACGGACGACATTCCATAACCGTGCGTGTCCATTGCATCTTTGGCCGCCTGGATTACTTCGGGATGCGAGGAAAGTCCCAAATAATTATTGGCACAAAAATTCAAAACCTTTTCTCCATTAACCGTAATTTCGGCTCCTTGTGGCGAAGTGATGATTCTCTCCTTTTTAAAAAGTCCATTATCTTCAATGGCCTGAAGTTCAGACTGCAAATAATCTTTAATTTTTCCGTACATCTTTTTGTTTCTTTTGTTTAAAACTAATTGTTTTTACAAATTTACTACATTGATTTGCTCACCTATGTAAACTAGCGATTTTTTTGTCACTTTATAACCCATCAATTCGATCGCTTCCTGATAATTTTCCAATTGTAATTGGTATTTGGAATTATGCGTTCCCGTTTTATAGTCCAATAAATAAACGTCTTTGTTTTTTAACAAAACCATTCGGTCTGGTTTAATGGTTTTCCCTTCTTTTTGGATGATGGTTTGCTCGTTCAAGACTTGGTTTCCTTCTTCAAAATAAGTTGAAAGCTCTGGATGATTGACGATTTCGTAAACCGTGTCGAAAACCATGTTTTTTTGGCTGATGATGATTAATCCGCTTTCGACCGCTTTTGTAATGGCCAAATCGACATCGGATTTAATTTTCACAAAAGACAAAATCTCGTGCACCACATTTCCATATTCGATGGCTTCCTGCTGATGCGTTCCCCACATTACCGATTCACGCTGGGCAATTTTGATATTCTTGGGATTCAAAACTTCCCCAACGGACTGAATCAACTTGACATCATCGGTCTTCTCACTTTCGGAAGATAATTTCGCCGAATTACCAAATTCATATTCCAATTTATCTCCTTCAAATTCCCCTTTATGGATTATGTATTTAATAAAAAAAGAAGCCATATTATTGGGATATTCGCCTTCTTTATTCGGTTGCAATGATTGGGAAATCACGTATAATTGTTCTTCTGCACGGGTCAAGGCCACATACAAAACATTGATGTTGTCCAACAATTCTTCCTGTGATTTCTGGACATAAACCGATTTTGCGGCTTCTCCAAAACCTTCCACTGATTTACTGTTGTCCACCAAAACTTTAGGCAAGCCAAAATCATCCACTTCGGCATCTATCCACAATTTATCCTTGGGACTGCGGCTGTAATCTTCGTCAGCAAAAGGGATAATCACGACTGGAAATTCCAATCCTTTCGATTTGTGAATGGTCATAATCCGAACGGCATTCTTCCCCTCGGGTGACGGAATGCTGAATTTCTCGGCATTTTTGTCCCAATAATTCAAGAAATCCGAAATTCCTGCCTGATTCCGAACATCTCTTTCCAAAACAATATCCA
>JAGNPF010000016.1:0-4176 GCA_017989775.1 Flavobacterium sp. | reverse complement strand
AACAATAAGCTCCACCGATTCATAAAGCGACTTTTTTCGAATGTCCTGAAACGAAAGCGAAATATCAAAAGTCGTCAACCAACTTTCAAAATCAGCTTCCTTTTTTTGACTTATTCCTTGGGCGATGAAATCGTGAACCGGTAATTGATCCTGTATTTTTTCGGCAACATAATGAAGGAAATGGGCTTTGGCTTCCAAATCGGAGCTGTTTTTCAAATATTTCAACAAATGGATGACGAATCGAACTTCGGTCGCGTTTTGAATCATCAGGGTTTCCGAAGACAACAGCGGAATTCCTTGCTCGGTCAAATAATTGGCCACTTCAATTCCGTGACTGCGTTTTCGGGTCAGGATGACGATGTCTTTGTATTCAAAACCTTGTTGTTTTACCTTTTGAATCGTGTTTAAAGTCGCCAACAAATACAATTCAGTTTTACTCATTGTTTCCTCGCCGTCCTCGCTTTCTTCTATTTTGGGAATAAAGGAAATATTAACATAACCGCCCTCTTTGTCATTGCTTTTTTGACGGCTGTGGTTTTGGTACAAATCTTTGTAATCCGCTTGTTCGAATTCATTGGAAATCAACTGAAAAAAGGTGTTGTTGAATTCAATGATTTGCGAATAGGAACGGTAATTTTTGTCTAAATGAACCAAGTATTTCTCGGGATTGTTGAATGGATTATGGTCTTTGCTCAACTCGATAAATTGCTCGGCTTTTCCGCCACGCCAACGGTAAATGGATTGTTTCGGATCGCCCACAATCATCAAGGTTCCTTTTTCTCCATCAATTTCGCTCGAAGTCGCATTGTCTATCAACGGAACCAAGTTTTGCCATTGCATTTCGGAAGTATCCTGAAATTCGTCAATAAAAAAATGACGATACCGCTCGCCCAATCTTTCATATATAAAAGGGGCTGGCTGGTTTTGAATTTCACGATGAATAATAGCATTGAATTCCGAAATGGAAAGCACGTTTTGTTCCTCCTGAATTTTCGCCAATTCATTGCTAACAGTGTTCAACAAAGATAATGGGGTAATATTTTTCAGGAATGCTTTGTAGAAATCTCGCTTTTCGAAGTTTTTATAAACTGTTCCAAGAATTTGCAATAATTCGGGAATAATGTTTTCGATAATTGCGCTGTCTTTGGCAGTTTTGTTAATTTTTATATCCTCGGATTCGTGATAGGTTTTGTTTTTTGGATTGAATTTACCTTCCTGAATGCTTTGCAAATGTTTTGGAAAATAGCCTCCCGAAAATGATTTTTGATCAATTCCATTTTTTTCGATTAACTGCAAAGCATTTTCGGCAAATTCCGTGTTTTCTTTTTCCAAAACCTTGCAGGCTTCGGCCAATTTCTTTTTAATTTCAACAAATTCGGAAATGGATTTGTCTTGAAAATGGGTGATTTCATTTCGGTTGTTTTCATTGAGTACCAAACGACCCGTTTCCAATATTTCTCTGGAAATGTCCCAAGATTTGTCGTCATCGGTTTTTTCCATCGTGAAATCGATGAGCAATTTGGTCAAGGTTTCGTCTTCTCCGGCTTGGGCAATGATGGCATCTACGGCTTCAATGAGCAAATTTTCGGTATCTAATGTCACTTCGAAAGTCATTGGTAAACCCAAATCGTGGGCAAAAGCCCGAATGACTTTGTGCGTAAATTTATCAATTGTGGAAATATCAAAAGCGGCATAATTATGAATGATATGCTTGATAATTTGCCGTGATTTCGTTTTGATTTGGATGATGGAAAGCTGGGTTTCGGCAGCCAAATCCTGCATTAAATCCTGCGCTTTTTGGCTCGGTTCGTCTTTGGCAAACTCGGATAAATTATCGACGATCCTGCTTTTCATTTCGTGCACCGCCTTGTTGGTAAAGGTGATGGCGAGAATGTTGCGATAGGCATCATTTTTAGGCGCAACGAGAATTATTTTCAGGTATTCTTTGACCAAGGCATAGGTTTTGCCGGAACCCGCCGAAGCATCGTATATGGAGAATGAGGGTCTTTGCATTTTTGATTTTTTATTTATTGATTAACCCTTTCAAAGTTCAAACCTCTGAAAGAGTCCTGTTAGGAAACCTAATTTTCTTCTTATCCCGAATGCCCTAGCCCTGATGGAAACGGCATCCTTTGTTGCCGGGGTTCGGCAACAAAGATATAGTGTACAGCAGGAAACAGCTCCTCACTTCGACAAGCTCAGTGTGACACAAATCGCACTATCAATTTATTTAATAGAATTATAACAAAATAGAATTTCCATATCAAAGTTAAATGTTTAATTTTGAATAAAATATTTATAAACCAATAAACAAAAATAATCATGGCTTTTGAATTACCTCAATTACCTTATGCGTATGACGCACTAGAACCTCATATCGATGCGCGCACGATGGAAATCCACCACACCAAACATCATAATGCTTACACTACCAACTTGAATGCTGCCATTGCCGGAACAGAATTGGAAGGTAAAAGTATTGAAGATATTTTAGGAAATCTTGATTTTAAAAATGCTGCTGTTCGTAACAACGGTGGAGGATTTTTTAACCACAATTTGTTTTGGACCGTAATGTCACCAAACGGTGGTGGATTGCCAACAGGAGAATTGGCTGCTGCCATTGATGCTGCTTTTGGTTCATTTGATGCTTTTAAAGCTGCTTTTTCAAAAGCTGGAGCGACTCAATTTGGTTCAGGATGGGCTTGGTTGTGCGTGAAAGACGGAAAACTAGAAGTTTGCGGAACTCCAAATCAAGACAACACTTTGATGCCTGGCGTAGGATGCGGAGGAACTCCAATCTTGGGAATGGACGTTTGGGAACATGCTTACTATTTGCATTACCAAAACAGAAGACCAGATTATATTGAAGCTTTCTTCAACGTAATCAACTGGGATGAAGTTTCTAAAAGATATGCTGCTGCAAAATAGTCTTTTTAAGAAAATAGAATAAAGAACATAGAGTATAGACGAATAGACTGAAAAGTTTGTTCGTCTATTTTTTTGTTTTCTGAAATCTGAAACCTTGACTTTATTCCAATAAAAAAGGTGGAATTGCTCCCACCTTTTTTGCCCCAAATCTACCATAAACTTAACCTACTAATATTATGGTGATGTAAAGATATATCGACAACCATCTTTTCTAAAATATAATAGACGAAATACTCAAATAGTCTTTGAACTGCTTAAAAATAATTTTAATACGCTCTTGCGTTTTTGCCTTCATAAAAATTCATAAATGCCCTGTTTACCACGCGGTTACCTCCAGGAGTAGGATAATCTCCCGTGAAGTACCAATCTCCCAAGTTTTTAGGACAAGCGATGTGTAAGTCTTCTACGGTTTGGAAAATAATCTTCACTTCGGCATTGATTTCAGGAGAACTCAATAATTGTGCAATTTTGTCCGAGATTTCTTGTGGATGAAATGGTGCATAGATTTCGTTGACAAAATTCACCACTTCAGTATCGTGTAAATCTTCCTGTTTTTTACACTTGGCATAAACCTCATCGACGATATGATACAAGTTTCTTTCTTTCAACAATTCCAATGCGGCCTGAAAGGCGATTAATCCTTCCAATTTTGCCATATCGATTCCATAACAATCCGGATAACGAATTTGCGGTGCCGAGGAAACGATAACAATGCTTTTTGGTTTCAAACGATCCATCATTTTGATGATGCTCATTTTAAGCGTTGTTCCTCGCACGATGCTGTCGTCAATGATTACCAAATTGTCTGTTGGTTTAATGACGCCGTAAGTAACATCATAAACGTGGGCAACCAAATCATTTCTGCTGCTGTCTTCCGTGATGAACGTTCGCAGTTTCGCGTCCTTGATGGCTACTTTCTCGGTCCTGATTTTTACGGAAAGAATTTCCTCCAGTTTTTCTTTGGTTAATTTCTTCCTGTTTTCAAGAATATAATTGTTTTTTCTTTGGTTCAAGAAATCTTGGGCCGCTTCGACCATTCCGTAAAAAGAAGTTTCGGCCGTGTTCGGGATATAGGAGAAAACCGTGTTGTCCGTATCATTGTCAATGGCGTTTAGAACTGCGGGAAGAATCAACTTTCCTAGGTTTTTCCTTTCTTGGTATATTTCGGCATCGCTTCCGCGAGAGAAATAAATTCTTTCGAAAGAACAGGCTTTTTTAACGGTTGGAGGAAGGATTTCTTGCTCGGTA
>JAGNPF010000260.1 GCA_017989775.1 Flavobacterium sp. | reverse complement strand
GCACAAAACGCACCAAATCCATAAAAAATACATCGTCAATCCCATAAAATCGGGGATGATCATCGTGGACCAACAGCGGGCGCACCAACGTATTTTGTACGAGCAATTCTTGACCAACATCACGGTCAATTTGGCGTCGAGCCAGCAATTGTTGTTTCCGTTGCAACTGTCTTTTTCCAATGGCGAAATGCAGTTGATTTCCGAGTTGAAGCCTTCGTTGACCAATACGGGTTTTGTTTTCGAGGAAACCAATGACGACAGTATCGTGATTTCGGGCTTGCCGGTCAATGTTTCCGAAAGTGAAGCTTCCATCGTTTTGGAACAATTGTTGAGCGATTTGCAGGACGGAATTCCGGAAAGCAGTTTCAGCCAGAACGACACGATTGCCAAATCGATGGCACGAAGTTTGGCGGTAAAAACAGGAACCTATTTGACCCAAAAAGAACAGGAAAACTTGGTCAACGGGCTATTTGCCTGCAAAGACCCCAATGTTTCCCCATTTCATAAACCTACTTTCATCACGATGCGTGTGGAAGATTTAGACAAAAAATTTGCCCTATGATGAACATCACGCCGGTTGTAAAACAACTTTTGATAATTAACGTCCTCTTTTTTGTCGGCTCGTATTTTGTGCCGGTAGCCTATGATTTTTTTGCCCTTTATTATCCAGAAAGCGACAAGTTTATGGGGTGGCAATTTATCACCCACATGTTCATGCATGCGCCTTTTCCCAATTTGATGCACATCTTGTTCAACATGTTTGCCTTGTATTCTTTTGGTAGCGCCTTGGAACATTTTTGGGGAGGGAAAAAATTCTTGTTTTTCTATATTTCTTGTGGATTGGGAGCGGCTTTGTTGCACACGGGAGTGAATTATTATGAAATACATTCCTTGCTGTCGGAAGTGGCCGACTTGAATTTGTCCAGTTCGGAAATCCAGCTATTGCTGAATGCGGATTACAGCACCCTTTTTGACGAAAAAGGACAGATGATGGCGGGAGAGATAAACACGATTCTGGAAAGAGTCCACTGTACGCAAGAACAATTTAATACCATCGTTCAGGCCTCCATAATTTCAAAAGGCACCGTTGTTGGGGCTTCGGGAGCCATTTATGGATTGTTGGCCGCTTTTGCCTTTATGTTCCCCAATGCCGAATTGGCTTTAATGTTCATTCCGGTTCCCATAAAAGCCAAATATTTTGTGCCGGGAATATTGGCCATCGACTTGTTTTTAGGATTCAAGGGACAATCCATTTTTGGTGCAGGAAGCACGGGAATTGCCCATTTCGCCCACGTGGGTGGTGCATTGACAGGCTTCTTGATGATGTGGTTTTGGAAGAAAAACCAATTCAACAAAAATCGGTGGAATTAATAAAAAGTGTTCAATATTCAGTTGTTGGTACGAAGGAATCTAAAATCTAAACTCTTAAATCTAAAATGGCAAGTATTATAGACGACTTGAAAATGCAGTACAAATTTGGTGGAATGACCCAAAGGTTGATCTACTGGAATATCATGTGTTTCCTGATTTCGTATGTGTTTTTTGGACTGTTGCGATTGGTTGATATTGATGTTGATTTTCTTCAGTATGTGAGTTTGTCTTCCAATCCCGAGGATTTGCTTTGGAAACCTTGGTCCATGATCAGTTATTCTTTTTTTCATTCCGACTTTTTCCACATTTTTTTCAATTTGATTATCCTGAATTTTTCCGGTCAATTGTTTTTGACTTTTTTCAACCAGAAGCAGTTGTTGGGATTATACGTATTGTCGGCTGTTTTTGCGGGACTGGTTTTCGTGTCTTCTTTTTATTTGATGAACATTATTGCGCCAATTGTGGGTGCATCGGCGGCCATTATGGCTATTTTGGTTGCAGTGACCACTTATAGCCCTTTGATGAATGTTCGTTTGTTGTTGGTTGGCAACGTGAAGCTTTGGCAGATTACGGTTGTTATCCTTGTGCTTGATTTGCTGCAAATAAGAATGGATAATTCCGGTGGACATATTGCCCATTTGGCGGGTGCTTTTTTTGGTTTTGTGTTTGTTAAATTGTTGAAAAACGGAACCGATTTGAGCAACATTGTTACGACCATAATAGATTTTTTTGTTAATTTGTTCAGAAAATCACCGTCCACTCCTTTTAAAAAGGTGCATAAAAATTATAGAAAACCTTCCGAGAAGTCCACTTCAAGGATTGTGACAAAAGACAAAACGCAACAACAAATAGACGAAATACTGGACAAAATCAGTCGTTCGGGCTATGATTGTTTGACAAAAGAAGAAAAAGAATTTTTGTTTAAAGCAGGGAAATAAAATTAGTTTTCAGTGTTCAGTCGCAGTTGGCAGTTTGTCAATTAACAACAAACAAGCATAAAAATGAAAAACCTTTCTTGGTTTAATAAAGTAATGTTTTTTCTGAATATGGTCTTGACCGTATCGACTTTCGTTGCTTATATTTTGCCTTTTTTGGCACCAAAGATTTTTCCCCTGTTGTCGGTGTTGACCTTGTTCATGCCCTTGTTTTTTGTGTTGAATGGACTGTTCTTCCTCTATTGGGGAATTCAATTCAAGAAACGCATGATATTGTCGGGTTTGGTGTTGTTGATGGGAATTACCTTCATCAACAAGTTTTACAAATTTTCGACCAAGGAACACCCAGTCGAAGGGAAGGATTTTCTCGTGATGAGTTACAACGTGCGCCTCTTCAACGTGTTCAAATGGGTGGATCGCGACGATGTTCCTGATAATATTCTGGCTTTCATCAATGAAAAGAATCCCGACATTTTGTGCATTCAGGAATATTCCAATTCGGCCAACATCGATTTGAAGGTTTATCCGCATCGTTATATTTTTATGGAAGGCAATCAAATCAAGACGGGACAAGCCATTTTTTCCAAGTTTCCCATCATCGACCAAGGACACATCCAGTTCCCGAATTCCAGCAACAACGTAGTTTTTGCCGATGTCAAAAGAGGGAAAGACATCATCAGGGTGTACAACATGCACTTGCAATCCATCAAAATTTCGCCGGATGTCACCGAAATTGACGAGAATATTGACGCCATCAATCAAGGAGGGAAATCCCAGAAACTTTTTACCCGGATAAGCAAGGCTTTCATGCAACAGCAACATCAAGCCGAAATATTCAAGGAACACAAAAAGGATTGCCCTTACCCACTCATTATCTGTGGCGACATGAACAACAGTGCTTTTTCGTATGTGTATCGCAATATCAAGGGCAAATTGAAAGATAGTTTCGAGGAAGCCGGAAAAGGATTTGGAGCCACCTACAAATTCCGGCATTATCCCGCCAGAATCGATTATATTTTTGCTGATGCCTCGATGAAAGTCAAGAAATTCGAAAGTTTTCCCGATTTCGAAAACTCGGATCATTACCCAATTATGGCGCGATTGTCGATGGAATAGGGTGTAATTCTATTTTAAAATCAATTCCTGGTTTTTCAAATAATCCAGGGCGTATCTACCTTCGTTGAACAACAAGTCCAGAATGCTCAGATTGTTCAAAAAACCGTGTTTTTCCTCAAAAACCTGGGTGTAGGCTTCGAATTGGGATTGGTCTTTTTTTCCGTCAGCCAAAGCTCTAAAGTCTGTAATAATGTTGGAATCCACTTCGTGAAAGTATTCGGTCGTGCTGTCGTATTCGAAT
>JAGNPF010000259.1 GCA_017989775.1 Flavobacterium sp. | reverse complement strand
TGGTAAAAACGCGGCAGGAATTCCGGAAGCTTTGGCCAAGGCAATTGATTTCGTGAAGTAGATTTCGGTAAGGTTTTTTTTAGAGTCTCGCAAAGGCGCAGAGACGCAAAGGTTTTATATGATTTTTAATGAATCTGTTTCTCATAAAGAGCCAAGTAATTAATAAAAGGCATTATACTTTGCGACTTTGCGTCTTTGCGAGAAAAAAATATTTTTTTTGCGAGATTTTTAGTATATTGGCAAGAAAAAGCAAAATATGACTGAAAACGAAATTTCTAGAATTGTTGTTGATATATCTTATAAAATCCACACTAAACTTGGGCCGGGATTGTTGGAATCTGTTTATGAAGCCATTCTTTATCATGAATTGACTAAACGAGGTCTAAATGTTGATAGACAGAAGCCATTACCTGTAATTTGGGATGAAGTATTTTTGGATATTGGTTTTAGAGCCGATTTGATAATCGAAGACAAAGTGATTATAGAAATAAAATCGGTTGAACAGATTGCAAATGTACATCCCAAGCAACTTTTAACTTATCTAAAAGTGACAGGAATGAAATTGGGATTGTTGATCAATTTCAATGAATCATTAATAAAAAAGGGAATTTCACGAATTGTAAATAATCTTTAGCTTTTCATCTTTCGTTTAATCAGATTTTGCAAATATTTTTTTTGATTTGTCTCTCGCAAAGACGCCAAGTCGTCAAGAAAAGACGTTATACTTTGCGTCTCTGCGCCTTTGCGAGAAAAAAAAAGAACTTTGGGCTTTAGCGATTAATTTCTTTCGTGAAATCTATGTTTTATGGGCTTACCGCTAAGCTTTTAATTGTTATATTTGCCCAAGAACAGTGGGAGGATTCCGTGTTTTATGCTAAAAGAAACCGTTTCCGTTTTGTTCTCCAGAGTGAATTAACCATACCCATGAACGATACCAAAAATACTGACCAGGATTGGTTGTTTGAAATAACGCCCAAAAACAAATTCTTCTCGCTGAACCTCAAGGAGGTCTGGCAATACCGCGATTTGCTGCTGCTGTTCGTGAAACGGGACGTGGTGACGGTTTACAAACAAACCGTGTTGGGGCCTTTGTGGTATTTGATCCAGCCCTTGTTTACCTCGGTGACTTTTACCATTATTTTCAACACCGTGGCCGGCATCCACACCGGAAGCGTGCCACCGTTTTTGTTCAATTTGGCGGGAATCACCGTTTGGAATTATTTTACGGCCTGCTTGAGCGGCACTTCCGACACCTTCAAGGCCAATGCCAGTATTTTTGGCAAGGTGTATTTTCCCAGAATCATAACGCCTTTGTCGGTGGTGATTTCCAATTTGATCAAGTTTGGCATCCAGTTTTTTATTTTTGTCGCTTTCTATCTATTCTTTTATCTCAAGGGAGCTCCGCTGGATTTGACCGTGTTCGTCTTGTTTTTTCCTTTTTTGATTGCCTTGATGGGCATTCTCGGACTGGGTTTGGGAATGTTGATTTCCTCGATGGTCACCAAATACCGGGATTTGAGCTATTTGATAGGTTTTGGCGTGCAATTGCTGATGTACCTCTCGGCCGTCATGTATCCCATGGCCTTGATCAAGGACAAAATGCCCGATTACGCTTGGTTGGTACAGTACAATCCCCTGGCCTATATTATTGAAACCGCCCGTTTCATGCTCTTGGGCGTCGGGAACGTTTCGGTTTGGGGTTTGGTTTATACCGTCAGCATCACCGTCCTGGTTTTTTTCTTGGGGTTGCTGGTTTTCAACAAGACGGAGAAGAGTTTTATCGATACGGTTTAGTTTGTAGTGTTCAGTGTTCCGTTTTCAGAGATATAGGTTGTTCAAAATGGTTTAAATGGTTTAATCGGTTAGCTGAGAAGAGAATTCCAATGGCAATGATAATAGCAATTTGAAATGTTTAAACCTTAAACCCTTAAACAATTCCCAACTATCATCCTGAGCTTGTCGAAGGGCCAACTGTCATCCTGAGCTTAGTTCATCCCGAACTTGTCGAGGGAAAGAGCCAACTATCATCCTGAGCTTGTCGAAGGGCTAAACTCTAACCCAATAATCAAAACGGATTGTCGCACTTCAATTGTTGTTGGGTCGTGGCAACAATTGAATCAGGGTCAGACGAAATACCTCTTGAGGCCTAAAAATCCTAAAAAGAGTAAAAAATACAAAGTTTTAGGAATTTTAGGTATCTTTGTTGCAGTACTTATAAAAGCATTTATATGCAAAAGATTCAAAGAAAAAAAGAGATTGGCAAACTTTCAGTATTGAAAGACAGGAATTTGATAAAAGTAATTACCGGTGTAAGGCGATGCGGAAAATCAACGCTGTTGTTGCAATTTCAAGAGGTGTTGAGAGCAGAAAATCCCCTTGTGTCCATTGTTTCGATCAATTTAGATTTTCCCGAATTTCGTTTTCTTGCCGAGAAAAACTGGGCAGCAATATACGATTATATTCAAGATTTACTGCAAAAAGGGGTGAAGAATTATGTTTTTATTGACGAAATACAAAACATTCCCGAATTTGAAAAACTACTCGAAGGTTTGTTCGTCAATCCAGAGGTAGATTTGTATGTGACGGGTTCCAATGCCTATCTTTTGTCGAGTGAATTGGCTACTTTGCTCACGGGCAGGGCCTTTGAAATCAATGTTTTGCCGTTTTCCTTTACCGAATATTTGGAATATACAGCCAAATCAGCGAATCCCGACCGTGCTTTTGCTGATTTTATGCGAACAGGCGGATTTCCAGAAGCTGTTGGACTTGCCCAGGAAAGCGAAAATTTGGCCTATGCCTATTTGACTACCGTTTTTCAAAACATCTATCAAAACGATATACAGAAACGACATACCATCTATTATGAAATGTCATACCAAGAAGTGGTACATTTTTTAATAGACAGTATCGGCTCACCAGTTTCGGCAGGAAATATTGCCAAAGTTCTTACGGCAAACGGTAAAAAAATTGATAATAAAACGGTTTCAAAATACATTGACACCTTGGTTGAATCCTATCTTTTTTATAAAGTAAATCGCTATGACATAAGAGGAAAACAACATTTGGCAACATTGGAAAAATATTATCTTGTTGATTTAGGGTTGCGGTATTCTTTATTGGGCAAGGAACTTGCGACAGACGCAGGACATTTGCTCGAGAATGTGATTTTTCTGGAATTGAAAAGGCGGGATGAGCAAGTTTGGGTTGGTAAAGCTGATCGTCTTGAAGTCGATTTTGTGGCAAGAGACAAAGAGGGTTTTACAAAATACATTCAGGTGGCATTGACGGTAAAAGAGCAGAAAACATTGGATAGAGAATTGGCACCATTTGCAAAAATTCCAGATTATAACGAAAGATGGCTCATCACGATGGATTATGAAAAAGGGAGCCATAACGGAGTGAAACAGGTAAATGCAATTGATTGGTTGTTAAACAGGTGATATAGAAAGTGTTGTTTGTTGTCGGTTTTCTGTTGTCGGTTTTCAGTCGCAGTTTTCAGTTTTCAGGGATGGGGGTTGTTTAAAATGGTTTAAATGTTTAATCGGTTAAAAGAATTTCAATGGCAATTTCTAATATTAAACTATTAAACCCTTAAATCCTTAAACAACTTCGTACCTCTAACCTCTAACCTCGCACCTTGAAAGACATCATCCTCAAAGCCAAGT
>JAGNPF010000258.1 GCA_017989775.1 Flavobacterium sp. | reverse complement strand
CCTGAACACATCCGTCAAATGATGAACCAGCAAATCGTAAATAACGGCACTGCCGTTCGAGGAGAAATTATCCCTATCGACATCAAAGGCCCAGATGCCAATAATGATGGCATAGACGACCAACCACTCTCTTGGTCCAATTTGACCGGTTATTATCGAATGAACCAAATTGAATGCGGTTATCTTAAACCTTTTTCAGGAAAAGGGGTCGATGCCAAATTAAGAAACATTACGAGTTCCCAAGAAGAAACGGCCCCTTTGCCCTACACTTCGATCAGGGATGGGAATTGGATGGATAGAAATGCCGGAACAACTCCATGGAAATATGGCGATTCGGTTTGGGATTATCCAAATAGCACCGGTTACAATGGAACTCCAATAGATTGGAACATTGTGCAAACCGCTCACAACATCAATTCTGGAAACAAAGACATTACGGTCTTGGGTTTAATTTCAACCGTGGGAAAATTGACCATTGCAGATCCGATCGCAACTTCACCTATTGAAAACAACGACGGTCAAGCGCTATGGATTACCCACTATTTGAAATTGAACGGCAGCATCGACTTAATTGGCGAGTCGCAATTGTTGCAAAAAAGATATACCACAAACCAATTCATCGAAAGCATGTTAGATGTTGCCAGTACAGGCTATATTGAACGCGACCAACAAGGCAAAAGAAATAGTTTCAATTATAATTATTGGTCATCACCCGTGAGCAACATTCAAGGAATAATCAACAACACGACTTATTCGCCTGCAAGCGTTTTGAAAGACGGAACCCTTTCTTCAACACCCAAAACAATAACATTTGGCGACGGCGCTTATTTTGCCGATGGAGCATTGTCAAATCCAATTCTAACGAGCAATCGTTGGATATGGTCCTATAATTCCCAAACATTGGAAACGAATTCAGAATGGCAAGATTATTTCCAATGGAATTATGTTGGCAACTCCGGTCTCCTAAAAACAGGAGAAGGTTTTACCATGAAAGGAACCGGAGGAACTGCTTCTATTGACACCACCCAAAACTATGTTTTTGTCGGAAAACCAAACAACGGCAACATTGCCCTCCCTTTGCCTTATGACCAAACCTATTTAGTTGGAAATCCGTATCCATCAGCCCTCGATGCCGACGAATTTATTTTGGACAATTTGGCGGGAAGAGCCGGGGTCAATGTCTTCAACGGCGCGCTCTATTTCTGGGATCATTTCGGATTGTCAAACAATCACTACCTAGCCGAATATGAAGGTGGTTATGCCACCTACACCCTAATTGGAGGAGTAAAAGCCATTGCAACCTCATCCTTGACAGCAGGTGGAACAGGCACAAAAGTACCCCAACGCTACGTTCCCGTGGGACAAGGATTCTTTGTCGATGCCTATTTAGACCCTGCCTTGTCTGGAACAACAGCAATAGTTAGCGGAGGAACTTTAAACTTCAAAAACAGCCAACGGGCATTTATGAGGGAAAGCACTCCAAATTCCGTCTTCTTGAAAAAAAGAGAAACAACCAAAACCAACGGTGCGATTAAACCAAAAATAAGGTTGGGCTTTGATTCACCAATCGGGGCACATCGACAACTATTGGTTGGAGTTGACCCAAACACGAGCAACAACTACGATCTTGGTTATGATGCCCCAATGTTTGACACCAACGAAAATGACGTTTACTGGAAGATCAACGAGAGCCAATTCGTGATTCAAGGAGTACCCGATTTCAATACTGGTCGAATAATTCCTCTTGGTATGGTCATTGCAAATGAAGGCGAACTCAGCCTGAAAATTGACGAACTGGAAAACTTCCCTTCCGGCAAAGCTGTTTATTTGCACGATGCCGTAACAGGACAATACCACGACCTCAAAAACAGTACATTCAAAACTGTTCTCGCGGCAGGAAATTATGACAATAGATTCTCGTTGACCTTTGAAAGCAAAACAACCGAAACATTACTCGAAGTGGAAGAAAGCAATTCCAACGATGGAATTATCGTCTTGTTTTCTAACAATTACAATATGTTAATCATCCGAAACAATGAATTGGATTCAACGGTAAACACGGTTTCTCTTTACAATATCTTAGGCCAACACATCACCAATTGGGATGTTGAAGACAAAGAGCAAACCAATATCCAGATTCCAATCAAAAACATGCCTTCCGGCATTTATATTGTCAAAGTGAAAACTTCGAAAGGAGAAAGCAGCAAAAAAATCGTTATCAATTAAGCCTGATTTATTAAGGAAACATTAACTTGTCACTGGGTTCCTTATGAAGAATTCTTCTTATATTTGGGATGAAATTCTTGAAACAATTCAAGAAAAATAACAATAGCAAAACCCTTTTAAAAACTTAAAAAAATGAAAAAAATATTTATCGCATTGGCCGTTGTTTTATTCACAATCAACGTTGGTGCACAAGACACAAAATCTACCACCAAAGCAACTCAAAAAAAAGAATCCTGTTGTGCAAAAGCTATGACGGCCGAGGAAATCGCCAAATGTCAAGAAAAATGCAAAGCCGAAGGAAAAGAATGTACTGCCGGAGAAATGGCTAAATGCAACAAAGAGAAAAAAAGCTGTTGTGCCAAAAAATAAAAGGCATTCTTTCACGAACAAAAAACGTCCCGAAATTTTCGGGACGTTTTTTGTTTTTATATCAAGTATTGATTATTGCAAGGCGGCTTTCAATCCTTCAAAATCAAGTAAAACTTGTTCCCCGGAAATTAAATTCTTCAAGGCAAATTTTCCCTCATTCATTTCGGTTTCGCCAGCGATTACGGCAAAAGGAATTCCACGTTTATCAGCGTGTTGAAACTGTTTTCCAACTTTTACATTATCAGGATACAATTCCACTTTTACTCCAAAACTGCGTAATTTAGCAATGGCTTTCATCGAATAAAACGCTTCTTTTTCACCATAATTGATGAACAAGGCTTTTGAGGTTGACGTAACGGTTTCCGGGAATAAATTCAATTCTTCCAGAACCAGATAAATGCGGTCCAAACCAAAAGAAATCCCCACGCCACTCATGTTTTTCAAACCGAAAATCCCGGTCAAATCATCGTATCTTCCGCCACCACCAATGGAACCCATCGAAACGGTTTTGGGCGCAGCCACTTCAAAAATGGCTCCCGTGTAGTAATTCAATCCGCGAGCCAGAGTTACATCTAAATCTAAAACAGCTTTATTCAAACCAAGGCTGGTCACGTTGTCACAAATAAATCGCAACTCTTCCACGCCTTTTAATCCTTCTTCTGATTCCGCCAATAAAGTCGAAAGTTTTTCTATTTTCTCCGAAATACTTCCAGTAAAACTAAACAACGGTTGCACTTTTTCTATGGCCGATTCCGCGATTCCTTTCTCCATCATTTCTTTTTTCACGCCGTCCTCGCCTATTTTGTCGAGTTTGTCCAAAGCCACCGTAAAATCGATTAATTTGTCTTTAGCACCAATGACTTCGGCAATTCCCGAAAGGATTTTTCGGTTGTTGATTTTGATTGTCACGCCTTCCAATCCCAATTGGGTGAAAACAGAATCGTACAATTGTACCAATTCCACTTCCTGCCACAAGGATTTTGATCCCACCACATCGGCATCGCATTGGAAAAACTCTCTGAAACGCCCTTTCTGCGGACGATCGGCACGCCAAACGGGTTGGATTTGGTA
>JAGNPF010000257.1 GCA_017989775.1 Flavobacterium sp. | reverse complement strand
CGAAACAATATCCAGCAAGAAAAGGAGCAAAACAAAATGAATTCCATATTGACGGATGCCCATTTAAACATTGAACAATCTCTAAAAAACTGTTACACCACGACCGTATCCCTGGCGCTTACCCTCGACAACAAAGGTATTCCCCAAAATTTTGAAGCCGTCAGCAAACAACTCATAAAATCCAATCCCCTTGTCAGTGTCGTACAAATGGTTCCCAATGGGGTCATCAAGTACATTTACCCTCTTAATGGCAACGAGGCCGCACTGGATTTGAACATTTTGAACGTTGCCGATCTTAAAAAAGAGGCCAAAGAGTCCATTAATACCCAAAAAGTTTATTTTGCGGGACCGCTCAAATTAAGACAAGGAGGCATCGGCATTGTGGGCAGGCTTCCCGTTTACCACAACAACAGTTTTTGGGGCTTCACTGCCGTGATCGTTAAATTGGAAACCTTGTTGGAAACTTCAGGAATCAATTCCTTGAATCATCCGAACTATTATTTTCAGGTTTCAAAGAAAAACCCGATTACTTACAAAGAGCAATTTTTCCTTCCTTCGAAAACCAGCTTGTCCAAAAGCCATTATGTTTCACAAGAGATAACCGACAGTGACATCAAACTTTATTTGGTGGCCAAAAAAGCACCTCTCGTTTATCCCGAAATTCTGTTTAGCTCAATCTTGGGATTAATTGTGGCCGCGTTGTTTGGCATTTTGACAACCAAACTCTTGAAAAAACCGGAAGAATTGAGATACTTGTTAAAGAAGCAGGAGGAAAAACTTCTAAAAAATGAAATGAAGTTCAAGACCATCATTGACCAAGCTCCCATAGGTTTTGCAATTATCAACACTCGTTCCGGCAATGTAATGGAAGCCAACAAGAAATACTGCGACATGTTTGGCTTTAACTTCGAAGAAATCAAACAAATGGACGTCACGAGCTTGACCCACCCCAATGATTTGGCCAAGATTTTGGAATACATCAAAAGTCTTGACGAGGGCAAAATCACCGAATATTCTATGGAAAAAAGGTGCATAACAAAGACGGGAGATGTTATTTGGGTAAACTTGAGCGTTTCCCAACTTTTTGAAAGCAACGAAAAACCAACCTCCCACATTGCTTTTGTCATAGACATTACCGAAAGAAAAGAAGCCGAAGCACTAATCGAAAAAAGCCAGGCCAGATTCAAATCTCTAATTGACACCATCGATGGAATTGTTTGGGAATACGATCTCGAAACAAAGTCTTCCACTTTCATCAGTAAAAAAATTGAAAATTTGTTGGGTTATTTGGTAGAAGAGTATTCGGAAAGCCCAGAATTTTGGGAAGACCACATTCATCCCGAAGACCGGGAATTTGCATTGGCCTTGTCGGCCAAAGAAAACAAAAACCACGTAAATCATGATTACGAATACCGTATGCTCAAAAAAAACGGAGAGATCATTTGGGTAAGGGACATCATAAATTATGTTTTTGAAAATGGCAAACCCGTGATTTCAAGAGGTATCATGATCGACATTACCATCATGAAAGAAGCAGAAAAAAACTTGAGCAACTCGCTTCAACTAGTTACCGAACAAAACAAAAGGCTTTTAAACTTCTCTTATATCGTTTCCCATAATTTGAGGTCGCACACCAGCAATATAGAGTCCATTATCTCCCTGATTGAATCGGCAGAATCCGAAGAAGAACGCAACGAAATGATGCAGCTGCTGAAATCCGTATCCAATTCGCTGGACGAAACCATGAAACACTTGAACGAAGTGGTCAACATCAACACCAACATCAACCTGGTCACAAAACCACTGAACTTGATTAACTATATCGACAAGGCCAAAGAGGTTCTTTCGGAACAAATACTGTCAAACAAAGTTACATTGACTACAAACATCCCGGAAGATGCCACGATAAATTATAATTCTGCCTACTTGGAAAGCATTCTTTACAATTTAATTTCGAATGCGATTCGTTACCGACATCCTCAACGCAAACCGATTATCAGCATAAACCTGTATCAACAAAACGACAAGACCATCATTGAAGTTTCGGACAACGGCATCGGTATTGACCTCGTGAGAAATGCCGACAAAATCTTTGGCATGTACAAAACATTCAGCTCCAATTCAGATGCAAGAGGAATTGGGCTCTTCATCACAAAAAATCAAGTCGATGCCATGGGCGGATCCATAACCGTGGACAGCATTCCCAATGAGGGAACAACATTTAAAATCTATGTCAAATGAAAAAAAAGATAATCTGGGTTATAGACGATGATATTATTTACCAAACAATCATCAACAAATTGATTCAAAAATCAGGAGTCTTCTCTACCCACTCTTCGTTCATGAACGGAAAAGACGCCATAACGGCTTTAAAAAACGTATTGGAACAAGACGAGAGTTGCGTGCCGGATATCATTTTGTTGGACATCAACATGCCCGTTATGGATGGATGGGAATTTATGGAGGAAATCAAAAAAATAAAGTCCAAAATCAAGAAACATTTGCGCATTTACATTGTAAGCTCCTCGATTGCCATGGATGACAGGAACAAGTCCAAAACATTTGCGGACATCATTGGGTATATTCCAAAACCCATTTCGATAAACGACTTACTATCCATAGTTTCGAACGAATAGAATTCACGACATTTTTTAGTTGTGCTGCTCCTTGAAAATCTGCAACAACAATTCGGGATTAATTATGGGGTTTGTCCCCTTTTTCATGATTTTGAGAATGCGCTTGGTAGCCAATGGATTCAGCCCCATATTAAGTGTTATTTGCTGGATGGCATGATCTTCTTTTGTATGTAAAACACCATCACTGTGCATCAATAAAGCCAACCGATAAAATTGTTGAATGCGCCCAAACTCCGATTTCACGATTGTTTGGGGTAATTCCTGATGAAACAAATCATTGAAAACCTCCTTCTCAATATTGAGTTCTTGGGCCACGATAGACAAAAACTCGTATTCTCTTTTGTGCAATTGCCCATCAACGGTCGAAAAAGCAATCATTTCTAAAAGTAAACTTCTTTTTTCCTCGAAAGTGTTCATCAAATTGGTATTTTTTTGCTAAAATACAAAAACGCTTTGAATGTCAAACGATAACACAAAGAAGGATATTCAAATGCAATCACCATTACAAAAACACAAGGCATTTGCTTTTAAGAAAAAGGTAGACACGAATTTCACAAATTTACACGAATAACAGTACATTTAAAATTTGTGCTAATTCGTGTCAATAAATCTTAAATGCAAATGCCGTTCAAAAAATATATTAAAATGGTCTTCTAAAAATAGTATCTTTGTCTATTAAGTTTCAAAACCCAAACTTCAAAACATCCTAAATGACAAACAACGATATATTCAAAAAACTCCGAGTAGCACTGATGTTGCGCGATGACCAAATAGTAGAAATCTTAGAATTAGTAGATTTTAGAATTTCAAAAACAGAATTGAGTGCTTTTTTCCGCGCCGAAAATCACGAAAATTATGTGGAATGTGGCGATCAAGTCTTGCGTAATTTCTTGAACGGATTGGTGATTCACCTTCGTGGCACCAAAGAAAACCCTAAGAATCCAACAGAAGTTTTAGCCAAACACAAAGCCCAAATTCCTGCCAAAGAAGGAGCTTCGGAAAGACCTGAATTCAAGGCAAAACCGAAAGACGAAGAAAGAGCCAGAGG
>JAGNPF010000256.1 GCA_017989775.1 Flavobacterium sp. | reverse complement strand
AAGGCGTTTTGTTTGTCAAAGATTTGCTTCGACACATCGACAAGGAAGATTTTGACTGGAAAACATTGATTCGAGAGCCTTTTTTTATTCCCGAAAACAAGAAAATCGACAATTTGCTCAAGGATTTTCAAAACATGAAAAGCCATTTGGCCATTGTGGTCGATGAATATGGAGGGACATCGGGATTGGTTTCCTTGGAAGATATTATCGAAGAAATCGTGGGCGATATAAGTGATGAATTCGACGGAGACAACGCCAATTTTTCTAAAATAGACGACAAGAATTACCTTTTCGAAGGAAAAACAAACCTCAAGGATTTCTATAGAATTATAGATGTTGATGAGGAATTATTCGAATCGACAAAAGGCGAAGCCGAAACCTTGGCAGGATTTATTCTTGAAATTTTGGGAAATTTTCCGCAAAAAGACCAAAAAATTACATTCGAAAATTGCACATTTACCATTGAATCTGTAGATAAGAAACGAGTAAAACAAATAAAAGTCACCATTGAATAAATATAAAATGTCCAAAAAACAACTTGCTGTTTTCGCGCTTTTGGTCGTGATGTTTTCTGTTTTTAGCTGTAAAGACGAGGTTTTGCCTAAGCCGTCAAGCTATTTGAGATTGGATTATCCCGAGGCGAAATACGTGAATTTTGAAAATAAATGTCCTTTCGCATTCGAGATGAATTCGGAAGCGGTTATCAAAGGGGAGAAGGATTGCGGATTCACCATTTCGTATCCGAAAATGAAGGCCACCATTTATTTAACCTACAAGCCGGTGAACAGCGACATCAACAAATTGTTGAGGGATGCACAAAAACTCACTTACGAACACGTGATCAAAGCGGACGACATCTTGGAGCAACCCTATTTGAATCCTTCCAAAAAAGTATATGGAATGTTTTATCAAGTCAACGGAAATGCCGCCACCAATTCGCAGTTTTACGTGACCGACAGTACCAAGCATTTTGTGACGGGGTCGGTTTATTTCTATGCCAAACCCAATTTTGACTCCATCATGCCGGCCGCAAGCTACATCAAGAATGACATGCAGCGTTTGATGGAAACCTTGAAATGGAAATAAAAAAGCACCCTTTTCAGGATGCTTTCTGTATTATTTTCAATTATTTGGCTTCAGTTATCCAGCTGTCTATTTTCTTTTCCAGCAAGGCCAAGGGCATTACACCTGATTCCAACACTTTTTCGTGGAATTTTTTGATGTCAAATTTGGCTCCCATTTTGGTTTCGGCTTTTTTTCGCAATTCCATAATTTTCAATTGGCCAATTTTATAGGACAATGCCTGACCCGGACGTGCCATGTAACGTTCAATTTCGGAAATAATGCTGGCTTTGCTTCTGGCTTCATTGTCCAATGAATATTGAATGGCTTGTTCCCTTGTCCATCCTTTGCTGTGGATTCCGGTGTCGACAACCAATCGAATGGCCCTGTGCATTTCGCTGCCGAGCATTCCAAAATATTGATACGGATCTTGGTACATTCCTAATTCTTTACCCAAACTTTCGGTGTATAAAGCCCAGCCTTCGCCATAAGCGCCAAACCAATTGAATTTTCTGAAATTTGGCAAAATAGTGCTTTCTTGTTGCAGTGAAATTTGGAAATGATGTCCCGGAATGGCTTCGTGCAGAAATAAATCCTCGTCACGAAAGGTGTTGTAATCCAAAATGTCGGGGATTGGCACATAAAAAATCCCAGGACGCGAACCATCTGCGGCTCCTTGTGAATATCCTGCAGCGGCCGATTTTTCCCGGAAAGCCTCGGTTCTCCTGATTTCGAATTTTGTTTTGGGTTGTAGCGAGAATAGTTTGTCCACGTTGGGTTTTACCCTGGCGTAAATTTTGTGGAAATTGGCAATGACTTCTTCGGGTTTTTTGAAAGGTTTTAAAGAAGGCTTGTTGCGAACTTCATCGAAAAATTCTTTTAAAGTTCCTTTAAAGCCTACCTGGTTTTTGACTTTTTCCATTTCGACATTCAGTCGGCTTACTTCTTTTAGACCCAATTCATGGATTTCATCGGGAGTCATTTCGGTGGTTGTCCACTGTTTTGCATATACGGCATATACATCTTTGCCAAACGACAGACTTCCAAAGCCGCTTGTGGTTCTTGAGGACGGAAGGTATTCGTTTTTTAAGAAATCGGTCATTTTTTGGTACTGGGGAATCAATTTTTTGTTGATGATGGTCGTGTATTTTGCCGTTAAATCTTTTTTTGTTTCTTCTGAAAATGTGTCCGGCATCAATTTAATGGAAGAATAGAAAAGGTTGTCTTCGATTTTTGGAGTGGGCATTTCGGCAAATTGCGGAATTAATTTCTCGGTCAATTCTTTTGGCAAAACGACTCCTTTTGCGATTCCTTTTTTCATGTACACCATCGCCGAATCGATCCAAACGGAATAGATGTCCAACCTTTTCAAGAAATGGGCATAATCTTTTTCAGTCTTGAAAGGTTGTGCGCTGGTGCCTCCGGCAAATTGTCCTATGGTTAGATGCGTTCCGTCAAACTGGGTAATCGGCATTAGGTTTGTGGGGTGTTTCAGCAATTCTTTCCCGACTTCAACTTCCCATTTTATGATTTCGTAGCTGTTTTTTTCTTCTTCGGACAATTGCGTTTTGTCGATTGTAGCCAATGCGGCTTCGTATTTGTCAAAAAAAACAGCTTGCTTTTTTCGGTAACCATCGGTCATCTCAAACGGCAATTGGCCGTTGTATTCATTTTGGCCGAATTGGGTGGCATCCAGTGGATTTAACACGTTTTTGTCGTCAAAATAGTTGTCCATGATTGACTTGAAATCTTGTTTCTTTTCTTCGGATTTGAAACTAATCAGTAAAACCAGCAGCATGATGATGGTAAAAAAAGAAGCGATTTTTTTCATATTTTTCATAAAATGTAGTTTCGGTAAATATAACAGATTACGGATTAATTGTTAAATCTTTTTGTAAATTTACGGCCAAAATTAATTTAATTTAAATGAGAAATAAATCCTTTCTAATTTTGTTGGTCATAGCCAATTTACTGACCGTTGAAGCACAAGAAAAACAAGAGAACATGATCACCAATCCCTTTTTACAGGCTTACGACACGCCTTACAATGTGCCGCCTTTCGACAAGATAAAGAACGAACATTTTAAACCCGCCATATTGGAAGGCATCAAACGACACGAAGCAGAAATCAACGCGATAGCCAATGCTGCCGCCGAGCCCACTTTTGACAACACCATTCTTGCCATGGAAAATGCCGGAGAATTATTGTCGAATGTAAATGTGGTTTTTTCGAATCTCAATTCGGCAAATACCAACAAGGAAATCCAGAATATTGCCAAGGAAACTGCGCCAAATCTGTCGGCACACAGGGACAATATTTACCTGAACGAGAAATTGTTTGCAAGGGTAAAAGCGCTTTGGGACAAAAAAGAAACCTTGGGCTTGAATTTGGAACAAGCAAAAATTTTGGACAATTCCTATAAAGATTTCGTTCGTAGTGGTGCCAATTTATCGGATTCGGACAAGGTCATATTGCGAAAAATCAACGGAGAACTTTCACTTGCCAGTTTGAAATACGGCCAAAATATTTTGGTCGAAACCAATAAATATGAATTGGGTGTCGATTCCAAAAAAGATTTGGCCGGTTTGCCGCAAGGATTGATAGATGCCGCCGCAGCCGATGCC
>JAGNPF010000255.1 GCA_017989775.1 Flavobacterium sp. | reverse complement strand
TTTTCCAGCTATCGTCCAATCGGTAGGAAACATAAATATCATAATTGCCGTAACTGCTGAAACCAATGCTGCCAAAAAGCAAGGTCTTGGTGTCTGACAATAATTGCGGCATTCCCTCATCGGCAGCAGAATTGATGACTTTGCCCATATTTTGCAACAATCCATAAGTGCCATCTTCTTTTCTGTTGGCAAAATACAAATCGGTTCCGCCTTGGGTAAAGTCAGTTTCGATTCCCATTATCAAAGTTTTGCCGTCGTTTGTGATAGTGATGTCGGCGGTTTTTTCATAATTGTTATAGGCGGCAATTTTCAGTGGTTTCAGGCTTTGGTAACTTCCGTTTTTGTTTTCGAAGAATTCAAAACCTGTTTCGGTGGTGTTTTTGGAATATTCCACGCCACCTTTTAAGATAAAACTATCACTGTAAAATTCGAGATAATTGTAGTCATTGTTCAAACTCAAACTGGGTTCTGCCAAAGGTTTTGACCATTTTCCATCGGCTTGTTTTTGACTCGAAAAAACTACGTCTTTATTTTCGGCATAAGCCGAATAGAAGATTTTTTGGCCGTCTTGCGAAACCATCACATTCGAAACTTCGCTGTTCTCGAACTCCAAGGATTCCGGTTTGGACAGGTTTTCGAAATCGGGATTGGAGTTGATTTTTATTTCAATTGGCTTCTCGGAATCGGAAATCCCGATGGCGTCAATTTGTTTCTGGCCTGGAAGCAAAGCAAAATTGAACTCGACTTTTACCGCAACCACATTGGCAACGGCATTTTCCAAAACGGCATATTCGATTCCGGGATTGAAAACATTGGGCACTTCCTGCACTTTTCTTCGTTTTCGACCAAAATAATACGCGTGATCCGCCGTGGCAGTGGATTTGAAAGTGGGCGTTTTCCAATCTCTTTTCCGCGTCCAAACTGTTTCATAATTCCCCGAACCATTGTCCACCGAAATTTTAACCACGCAACCCGCATTCAGATTTTCACAAACAGCGACTTGTTTTACCGTTTGTGGCTTTTCGAAACCTACTTCAATTATTTCACGTCCGTCGAGGGCATTTTTTGGCATCCAAGCATTGGCTGAACTTCCTCCTTGCGGGAAAGCATCGGGTTTGCCTAGAATTCTTTTGATGCCGTTTTGCTTTCCTCCCAAATCGGTTGAAAATTTAATTAATTTGCTAGCCCATTGAATTTGTTGGGCTTGAACGGAAAAAAGAACAAAGAAGAAAGAACAAAGAAGAATAGTTTTTTTCATATTGATTTTATTTAGAAAAGGGCTATGAAAATCAATTCACAACCCTTTTCATTCTAACTAAAAAACGCTTAATTATTTACCTTGATTTTTTCTACTTTTTTACCTTTGAAAGCAAAAATATATTCGCCATCTGAGGTAATATCGATTCCATCACCATAGGTTGGACTTCCTCCTTTTCCTTTAGATTGTACTGAGCCTTTGGTTTCGCCATTGGTCATATCGATTCCATAAATGATGTTTTTACTGTTTCTTTGGTCTCTTAAAAAATAATTATCTCCTATTGGATAGAAATAATCGACACCTCTTATTTTTTCGGTAGCATACACTCTAGAACCGTCCTTTTTGTTGTAGGCTGCCAATCCTTTTTCTGAAAGCACCACTACTTTTTCTCCAAAATCAATAACATCAGTTGCTTTTCCTACTTTAGCATCATTGTGTTTTACGTCGAATAATTGTGTTCCTGACGCAATATCATAGCCATAAAACTCGTCGCCATCGCCCACAAACAAGGTTTTTGCATCGTGAATTACAAAATCGGTAATGCGTTTATCGAATTTTTCAGAACGCCAAGCGGTTTGTCCTGTGGCATCGTCAAGCGATAGTACACTGTTTTTTTGATCTTTGTAATCCCAATAAATATAAGGAACCCATTGTTTTGTAGATCCACCGCCATAACCTGTTAATGCGCCGAGAGCAGCACCAGAACTACTAGAAACTTCCTCATAACGGTATTCTTGTATTTCGATTTTTCCGCCCACTTGCACCAAGATTTTATTCCCCACTTTGTAAATATGAGGCATACACAAAGCACCTGTTATTTTCTCGGAAGCCCAAAGTAATTTACCCGATTCTAAATCGTGCTTTTCTACATATTTGGTTCTATCTCTTGTTCCTAACATTACGATATAAACCGCATTATCAGTAAATAATGGTGGAGCTAATGTTTTGTACATTTTTGATCTTTTCTTGCCACCAATCAAGCTATTTCCACTAGGGCCTTGCATATCGTTTTCGTAAGTCGCCGACCATATTTTTTGACCATTTGCCATATTATAAACCTGTAAACCATCTAAATACATAAATAATTTATCTCCTTTTATCCATAAATCAATAATGGCTCTTTTGGTTACTAATTCTTTTTCGATTGTTCCCAAAAAAGAAGCATCCCAGAGAACATCGCCATTGGAAGCATTGATTTTTACCAATTGATTTTTAAATCCGGCAAACAACGCTCCTAAAGCTGTGGGTTTGAAATTGACCATAATAATTTCGTTACTTTTGGCATCATAAATGTACTTTCCAACACCACCTTTAAAACGATTGGTTTCCCAAATTTTCTCTCCTGTCTTGGCATTTACCATAATTACCGATGCTTTTTGAGAAATCAAAAAAGCATCTAATTCGTCAATGTATTTCACGGTTTCTAATTCTCCTTGGTCTAACCCTTCTTCGGCTTTGGTTCCTTTTTGAATTAAATTTTGATACGCTTCAGAATTCCACAATTCTTTTCCCGTTGTAATGTCTAAACAAGCTACACGATCGGTGCCTAAAGATCGTTCGTCAAAAAGAAAAAGATAGCCTCCACCTTTTTTCCAAACTGTATATTGGTATTCGGATTTATTAGTTTTGTTGGTAGTCAATTTTTTGTAATCTCCATTCCAAAGAGGTTTTCCGTCTAAGTCTAATACTGAAGCTGAATTATCATCAGATCCTACTACATAACTTCCATCACCATTGACAACTGCAATTCTGGTCGCTTTATTTTCGAATTCTGATTCCCAAACCGTGGCAAAACTTCCCGATTTTTTCCCTGCTGATTTTCCTCCGCCAACTTTTTCTTTGGCTTTATCTAATAGTTTTCCAAATTGTGCCGAAGATGGCAATGCTGTCATCACACAGATGACCAACATAAATAATGATAATCTCTTCATTCTTTTGCGTTTTTAGTTAGTGAAAAATTAAAATGTAATTGTATAGCGAACTTTATATCGCTGTTGTTTTTGTAGTTTGAAATAAAATTTATGATCCAAAATATAGTCGGATAGAAAGTTGGTAAAATTTGGATTGTTGATATCACTATCGACTTTGAAAAGCGTAGAAACTTTCCCACTTTGAATCACACCAATATCGGATACAATTGTGCCTTTGACATCCTTGAATTTTTTGTCTTTTTGCTTCAAAAAATCTTTAGATTTGAAAAGTTCGTCCATTTCCTTAGTGACCATTTCGGCTACTTCTTCTTCATCTGTCAGAACTTTTTTTTGTGAAAAACTAGGTGCCGAAAAAAGAAAAAGAAAAAGTCCGAGAAAAAATATAAGTTGGTTTTTTTTCATACTGTTTTGATTTGTTGGTTAGTACTTTACAAATCTGCATCAAATATGAAATAAGAACAATACGACGAAATACGTATTTTTTAAAACTGAATTTGAGGAAAC
>JAGNPF010000254.1 GCA_017989775.1 Flavobacterium sp. | reverse complement strand
ATTATTACGTGTATTGTCGTTCCGGAGCCCGAAGTGCCAAAGCTTGCGAGGTCATGAACGAACTTGGTTTTGAAAACGCCTACAATTTGCTGGGCGGATTTCTGGAATGGGATGGCGAAGCAGTCTAAACCAACTTACATGAAGCAAAAGCTTCATTTTTTATTCACGCTTTAAATGAAAAGCACAACACCTATATAATGAATACAATACCTCAAGAATTTCAAATCAACTCATTGCTTGACCAAGATACCTACTTGGTCAATGGAGAATTGAAAAAATGGACGGGCCAGACAACACCGGTTTATTCCACGATTTCTTCCACTGAAAATTACGAACCTACTTTATTGGGATCCATTCCTTTTATGGGCGAAAAAGAGGCGTTGGAAGTTCTCGAAGCGGCATCGAACGCTTACAACAATGGGCAAGGTTTGTGGCCAACCATGAAAGTGGTGGATCGCATCAAGTGTATGGAAAAATTTGTTGCACAAATGAAAACCACTCGAACCGAAGTGGTGAAATATTTGATGTGGGAAATCGGGAAATCATTGGGCGATTCCGAAAAAGAATTCGATAGAACCGTCGAATATATATATGACACCATTGAACATTACAAACAATTGGACAGAAACAGTGCCCATTTTACAAAAAGTCAAGGCGTCAATGCCATGATTCGTCGTGGACCATTGGGAGTCGTGTTGTGTTTGGGACCTTATAATTATCCATTGAACGAAACTTTTTCCTTGTTGATTCCAGCCTTGATTATGGGGAATCCCGTAATTTTCAAACCTGCAAAACACGGAGTTTTGTTGATTTCCCCTTTATTGGAAGCTTTCAAGAACAGTTTTCCAAAAGGTGCTATCAATGTAGTGTATGGAAGAGGTCGCGAAGTGGCTTCGCCGATAATGAAATCCGGTAAAGTGGATATTTTGGCCTTGATTGGCAACAGTAAATCGGCGATTGCCTTGCAAGACCAGCATCCGAACAAGAACCGATTGCGTTTGGTTCTAGGTTTGGAAGCCAAAAATCCGGCCATCATTTTGCCTGATGCCGATTTGGATTTGGCCATCCAGGAATGCATCAGCGGTACCTTGTCGTTCAACGGACAGCGTTGCACGGCTTTGAAAATATTATATGTTCACGAATCCATTGCAGCCGAATTCAACAAACGATTTGCAGCCAAAGTGGATGAGCTTGTCTATGGCAATCCTTGGGAGAAATCAGTTTCGTTGACTCCGTTGCCGGAAAAAGAAAAGCCGGCTTATATCCAAGAATTAATTGACGATGCCACTGCAAAGGGTGCCAAAGTAATCAATGCAAAAGGAGGGGAGTTGTCAGACAATTTTATCTTTCCAGCCGTTTTGTTTCCAATAAACAAGGAAATGCGTGTCTATCACGAAGAGCAATTTGGTCCCGTTGTGCCTATTTTGACTTTCAAGGACATTCAAGAGCCTTTGAACGACATGGCCGAATCGAATTACGGACAACAAGTGAGTTTGTTTGGACAAGACATCAAAACCATTGCGCCGCTTATCGATACCTTGGTCAATTTGGTTTGTAGGGTGAACTTGAACAGTTCTTGTCAAAGAGGACCGGATTTGTACCCATTTACAGGACGAAAAGACTCGGCCGTGGGAACATTGAGTATTTTCGACGCCTTGCGTTCGTTCTCCATCAGGACTTTTGTGGCGTCCAAAGACAATGAATACAACAATGCCATTTTGCAGGAATTGTTGAACAGCAAAGAATCGAATTTCATCAACACGGATTATATTTTGTAATCGAAATTTTATTTCAATCTATCAAGAAAGGGGATGACCGAACAGGGCTCCCCTTTTTTGTTATTCGAAAAAAGATGTTTTAAAAACACGTTTTCATAAAAAATATGTTATAAAAACTGTTATTTTTTCGGAAAACTGTAGTGATAGCACTTTTATCACCGAACGGAAAAGAATGTTTAGCCTAATGCAACAACAATCTTACTCCATTTATTTTATTAAAATAGTTTTATTGTCTGTCCCAACACCAATTATCTTTAAAGATTTCCACTTTTCGGGAAGTAAGCCTTTGTTGAATTTCAATCCATTATCTGTTTGCTCAACACCTCCAAAACCATAAATTACAGCTTGCAGCATGGTGCCTGCTCCAGTAGCAAAATACGGATTATTACTATTGGCAGATTCAGAGAACACTCCAAATGGTGGACGACTATTAGGTAAATACGATTTTACAAAATAGTCATACCCTTTCTTTCTATCTCCTAAGCGTGTATAGAGAACCGAAAGCACGCCATAAGTCATCGCTGGTCCATCCTTTGAATCGATCTTTGCGGCGTAATAATCCAAATCTGCTTTAATTTGTTTTTCATCATTAACAATATGCAATGGATATGCTAACAAGTTCACATCAGCCTGTTTTGTTGTTTGACCTTTGTAGCCTTTATAATTTTGAGTTATTCCATTTTCACTATGAATTTTTAGTTTATTTGAAACTTCAACCCACTTTGGATTAATTGGTTCATTCAATATACCTGCCGCTTTGATAGTATTTTTGAGTGATTCGATAGCAGCTGCATTTGTAAAAGCATTATCATCAACATTTAGAGCATATTCATCAGCTCCAACCACATTAAAAATAGAATAACTCCCATCAGTATTTTTAGCCACTCTACTAATCCAAAAATCGGCAGTTTCTTTTATTACCTTCCATTCTTCACGCAGCCATTTTTTGTCTTGGGTCAAGGTATAATAGTTCCAAAAAGCAATAGAAACATCTGCCGTAATATGCTGTTCAAAAATACCCATTGAAGCACTTGTTGGTGTAGCTTCTTCCCCTGTATCATCAGACTCCCAAGGATACATTGCTCCATCATAACCATAGATAAATGCTTTCAGTTTTGCTTTCTGCAATCTATCGGATCTGTAGTCTAAACACGATTTTGCCATTTCTGGCTGTAAAGCCAAAAGTGAAGGGTACATCCAAAGTTCGGTATCCCAAAAAATATGCCCGTTGTACCCTTGAGAGGATAATCCCATCGGTGAAATACTTTGCCTGCTGCCTTCTCGAATAAAAGAATATAAATTATATAAGGCAAATCTAACCCTTTGTTGTGCATCTAAATCACCCTCTATTTGAATATCACCTGTTTCCCACAAATTAGCCCACGCTTTTTTATGTTTATCGAGTAAGTTATCTATTCCTTCTAAAAAAGCATAAATTGCTTGACGTTCCGACTCATTTATTGGATCTAAAATATCTTTAGAATTACAAATCCCTCCAGCAATTACAAATCGATATTTTTTTCCTTTCTGTATTTTTTTCGAAAAACCTACTTCAGATCCCTTTTGTGATACAAATTCTGCTTGACCGTCAAAAAGAAAAGTAGTAGATGCTGAAACACTCCATTTACCAGTATTTGTTTGAGCAGTAGTCTTAAAAAGAGGTATTCCATAGTTCTTTTTCTTCATCACTCTAAACTCACTTTTGGTAATCTTCATCTCTTCTGGAACATTCATATAATTAAATGCACTTATTTCAATATCTTGCATTGGTACTATCTCTACGATAGCCATTGCAGAATAAGGCAATACTCGATTAGCCAAAATGGTATACTTAATTTGGGCCAAATCTTTAAATTGAAACGAAGTTGTACTTGTTCCTTCCTTCATAGAAACCTGTTGACTCCAATGATCAATATTAGAA
>JAGNPF010000253.1 GCA_017989775.1 Flavobacterium sp. | reverse complement strand
CAGGATTCTCTTGTGGCCATTGCAACTTCTTTGACAGCATTAGAAACTCAAAAAGCCGGATTTACAGCTCAAATTTCAAAATTAAATGAGGAAATCAAAGCAATTATTGATTTGATAAAAGCATCAGAAGACAACTTAAAAGAACAGACCGACAGTTTCGAATTAAAATCGCCTCAGGAGGAAGAAGCACGTTTGGATAAAAAAATAAGGCTTGACCAAGCTTCGGTTAATGAACTAAACGAGCAGTTTAACACCCTTTCGGCTACCATTAAATCTAAAAAAGAGTTACTGAAAAAATACCTTGCCGAAAAATCAGATTTAGAGGAAAAGCAAAAGACTTCAAAACTCAATTTAGAAAACAAATTGACCGAGAACAATTTTGAATCCATCACGGCATTGCAAGAAGCATTATTATTGGAAAACAGCGGTGACTTGTCTGCACAGAAATTGGATTTCGACAATAAAAAACAGCAATCCGAAGGAGCTTTGAAAGCGAGTCTTACTAAACTTGAAACTCTCAAAACAACTCTGCTGACTGAATCGTCTAAAGAAGAATTGACAGTGATCAAAGAGGAATCAGACGCCAAAAGGACTACTATTCTAAAGGAAATTGGGCAATTGAACGAACAGATTGACAATAATAAAAAGATTCAACAGGATAACAAACAAATCGTTGAGACCATCAAAACTAAGTCAATCGTTTATGACAAATGGGATTTGTTAAATAAAACGATTGGTTCCTCAGACGGAAAAGCATTCAAAAAGTTTGCCCAAGATTTCACACTGTCTTTATTAATTCAATATGCCAACAAACATCTGGAAACGATGTTCAACCGATATGAACTGTTTAAAGATGATAATTCGGAAGAAATGGAATTGCAAATCAAGGACAACAGTTTCTATGGAGAAATTCGCAATATCAATTCGCTTTCCGGTGGAGAAACTTTTCTGGTAAGTTTGTCATTAGCACTCGGATTATCGGACTTGGCCAGTAAAAATACTAAAATTCGTTCTCTTTTCATAGATGAAGGCTTTGGTTCCCTTGATCCCGAAAATCTGAATAATGCTTTGGATACATTGGAAATGCTTCGCCAAACAGATGATCGCCAAATTGGAATTATTTCGCACATAGATGAACTGAAAAAGAGGATAACCACGCAAATTCAAGTGAAAAAACATTCGGCAGAATTCAGTACACTTGAAATCGTGGACTAACTGATTTATAGTACTCTGCAAAAATGTCTAGGAGCAATATCCGTTCTGTCATTGGATGATAGGGACTTAATAGAGAGGTATTGTGGGATGTGTTTCCTTCCTACAAAAAAAATGGAGGAGCAGGACGAAACTTCCAGATCGACATTGTATGCTTTGTTGGACAAAGCAAAATACAAAGTGATGGATGCCAATTTAAGAGCCCCCTATTATACTACGGAAGTGCTCTTGGAATTGATGTCAAAAGCGGATTTTATCAAGCTTAATGATGAAGAATTAAGGGAAATAAGTCGAAAATTAGAATCGCCCTACAATTCATTTGAGCAAAACATCAAGTTCATCGCCGAAAAAACAAACACGAAACAAATTTGTGTTACCAAGGGAGAATTTGAGCCGTTTTATATCACAACGATAAATTTTATTACAATAGCGGCTATTTTATCAAAGTGGTCGATACCGTAGGCGCAGGAGCTTCTTTCTTGGCTACTTTAATAGTGAGGTTGCTCAAAGAGAAATCTCCTCAAAAATCTTTGAATTACGCTTGTGCCATTGGAGCATTGGTTGCTGGACAGGAAGGAGCCAATCCCAAGATTTCAGATGTGGAAATAAAAAAATACATAATGCTTGAAGGAAAAAAAAGCAAAAAATGAGTGTATTGCTCTATTTCTTGGCAGATTTTAAGTTATGAAGACTGTCTAGGAATGGAGCAATAATTTAGAGTTGTCCAATTAAATTAGAAGTAATTGAAAAATTATGACCAAGAATTACCCGAAACTACATCACTACCACTCCATTTCCGGCTTCCCTTTCGATTTCAAATACGCATTCGTTTGGCTAAAATGCTTGTTGCCAAACCATTTTCCTTGATTGGCACTCATTGGCGAGGGGTGTCCCGATTCCAAAACCAGATGTTTGGTTCTATCAATTTTGGCTCCTTTTTTTTGGGCAAAACTTCCCCAAAGCAGGAAAACCACATTCTCTTTTTCATCCGATATTTTTTGGATTACAGCATCGGCAAAAGCTCCCCATTTCAGGTGTTTGTGGCTGTTGGGAGTATCTATTCGAACGGAAAGAGAAGCATTCAAAAGCAGGACACCTTGTTTTGCCCAACGTTCTAAATTACCGGAATTGGGAAAGAAAATGGTGCCCAAATCGTCATTCATTTCTCTGAAAATATTGCGTAAAGAAGGCGGTATTTTAATGCCGTCATTCACCGAAAAACACAAACCATTGGCTTCTCCAAGTCCGTGATACGGGTCTTGACCGATGATGACCACTTTCAAATCATCGAAAGAACAATAATCGAAAGCGGCAAAAATCAATTCTTTTGGTGGAAAGCAAGTATGGTTTTGGTATTCTTCATCGACCGCTTTCATCAAATCCTGGAAATAGGATTTCTGGATTTCTTCGGATAAAACGGTTTGCCAAGAAGGATTGAAGTTAGGTTGCATATTCAAAAATTATTTCACAAAGATACACGAAGATTTCACGGAGATTAACAAAAAACATTTACAAAAAAACTTTGTGTGACTTTGTGTTTTAACCTTTGCGAACCTCCGTGAAATTAACATTGTGTTTCTCCTTGAAATAATCTTATTTTTGTACTGAAAAGAATTCAAGAATTAAATGATATCCATTACAGAAAAAACACTTCAAGACCTACAATTTCCGACCGTTCTCGAAACCATTTCAGATAGTTGCAACACCGAAATCGGCAAGCAAAAAGCGCTGGAAATAACGCCGTTCCGCGACAAGGAAAGCTTGATGAATGCCTTGATGCAAACCTCGGAATACGTGTCGTCTTTCCAGAACAACAACGCCATTCCTAACCACGGTTTTGATGCCATTACTTATGAAATCAAGTTTTTGGCCATCGAAGACAGCTTTCTCGAAGTGGGTGGATTCCGTAAAATTGCCACTATTTCGGATACCACGAATTTCTTGTTGAACTTCTTGAAAAAATTCGACGATTATTATCCCTATTTGAACAGAAAGGCTTCGGAAATCCAAATCACCAAGGAAATCAGCAGCTTGATTGATGTTGTCGTGGATAAATATGGTGAGATTCGAGACAATGCTTCTCCCCAATTATCCGAAATTCGCAAAAGCATGAATCTCGTTCGGGGCAAAGTCAACCAAAGTTTTGGAGTGGCGTTGACCCAATACAATTCCTTGGGATATTTGGACGACATCAAGGAAAGTTTTGTGCAAAATCGCAGGGTTTTGGCGGTTTTGGCTATGTACAGACGTAAAGTGAAAGGCACCATTTTGGGCAGTTCCAAAACGGGCAGCATTGCTTATATCGAACCCGAATTGACCTTGAAATATTCTCGTGAATTGAGTAATCTGGAATACGAGGAGAAAGAGGAAATTACCCGAATCCTGAAGCAATTATCGAATCAGATTCGGCCTTTTTTGCCGTTGCTTATTCAATACCAAGATTTCTTGAGCGACATTGACGTGGTGGCTGCCAAAGCAAAATATGCCAACAGAATCAAC
>JAGNPF010000252.1 GCA_017989775.1 Flavobacterium sp. | reverse complement strand
CTTTGGTATAATTCCTATCCGGCCTCTGTTTTTATGGGCGACACGGGAAGCTTGACCATTGGTGGCGTGATTGCCGTTCTTGCCATCGCCGTACGAAAAGAATTGTTGATTCCTTTGTTGTGCGGAATATTCTTGGCCGAAAATTTCTCGGTGGTTTTGCAAGTGTTTTATTTCAAATACACCAAGAAGCGTTTTGGCGAAGGACGAAGAATATTCTTGATGGCGCCTTTGCATCATCATTACCAGAAGAAAGGCTATCACGAAAGTAAAATCGTTACCCGTTTTTGGATTGTAGCCATAATGCTGGCCATATTGTCAATCGTAACCTTAAAATTGAGATAATGAGATTGGTAGTTTTAGGTGGAGGAGAAAGCGGCGTTGGAACCGCGATTCTGGGCAAGAAAAAAGGATATGATGTTTTTGTGTCCGATTTTGGAAAAATAAAAGACAATTACAAAGAAGTTCTTTTGATTAATGGAATAGCTTGGGAGGAAGGAAAGCATACGGAAGACCTGATTTTGAATGCCGACCTGGTGATGAAAAGCCCCGGAATTCCCGAAAAAAAATCGGCAATCGTGAAAAAGCTGGTCGAAAAAGGAATCCCGGTAATTTCTGAAATCGAGTTTGCCGCACCATTTACAAAGGCTGTCACGATCGGAATCACGGGCAGCAACGGAAAGACAACAACAACCATGTTGACCCATCATTTGCTGAAATCGGCCGGATTGAATGTCGGTTTGGGAGGCAACATCGGAAAGAGTTTTGCCTGGCAGGTTGCCGAAGACAAATACGATAGTTATGTGCTGGAGTTGAGCAGTTTTCAACTGGACGGAATAATAGATTTCAAGCCACATATTGCCATCATCACGAATATAAGCCCGGATCATTTGGATCGATACGATTACAAATACGAAAAGTATATCGCATCGAAATTTAGAATCACGATGAACCAAACCGAGGAAGATTTCCTCATTTACGATGCCGATGACGAAGCCATCGCGGAATGGTTGAAAAAAAATAAAATTAAAGCCCAATTAATTCCTTTTTCGTTAACAGAAAAATTCGAAATGGGAGCATTTATAAAAGAAAAAACAATGGAAGTAAACATCATCAACGAAGAAGAATTCACAATGGAGACCGAAACTATGGCTCTTGAAGGCAAACACAACATGAAAAATGCAATGGCAGCAACCTCTGTGGCTAAATTGATGAAAATCCGGAATGCAACCATAAGGGAAAGTTTGTCCAATTTTCAAGGGGTGGAACATCGTTTGGAAAAAGTGTTGAAAATTCAAAATGTGCAATACATCAACGATTCCAAAGCGACGAATGTAAACGCTACATTTTTTGCTTTGGACAGCATGAATACGCCAACAGTTTGGATTGTGGGTGGTGTTGACAAAGGGAATGATTACAACGAATTGATGTCGCTCGTTCGCGAAAAAGTAAAAGCCATTATTTGTCTTGGTATCGATAATAGAAAAATTATTGAAGCTTTTGGAAATGTTGTGGACATGATGATTGAAGTTACGACTATGGAAGATGCCGTGAAAATGGCACAACGTTTATCCGAAAAAGGAGATACGGTGTTGTTGTCGCCTGCTTGCGCGAGTTTCGATTTATTCGAAAACTACGAAGACAGGGGGAATCAGTTTAAAAAAGCAGTAAAGCATTTATAAATAGTTTATGGTTTAAAAGTTTAAAGTTGTTTAACCTTGAACTTTTGAACAAATTAAACTTTAAACAAAAACCAAAATGAAAGAACTAGTAAACAATCTAAAGGGAGACAGGGTAATATGGTCGTTCGTGGCTTTATTGGCTTTGTTTTCGTTTATGCCTGTTTTTAGTGCGAGTAGTAATTTGGCTTATTTGGGTCGTGGAACAGGAAACACGATTAGTTATTTGTTGAAACATTTGGCCCATATTTTCATTGGATTCATTATCATTTATTGGGTTCACAAAGTGCCCTACCATTATTACAAAGGCCTTTCGAAAATTGGATTGCCGATAGTTTGGTTGTTGTTGGCGTACACTTTGGTCAAAGGAACGGTTATCGCCGGAGCCAATGCCAGTCGTTGGATTCAAGTGCCGTTTATTGGTATTTCTTTTCAAACTTCAACCTTGGCATTTCTTGTTTTAATGATTTATGTAGGGAGATATTTGTCTAAAAAAAGAGAAGTAGAAGATACTTTTCAAGAATCGTTAGTACAGCTTTGGCTTCCTGTTTTTATTACCTTGGGAATGATTTTGCCGGCCAATTTTTCTACGGCAGCCTTGATGTTTTCGATGGTCTTGATGTTGACTTTCGTGGGTAAATATCCGTTGAAATATATAGGTTTTATTCTTGGAGCCGGATTCGTGGTCTTGGCCATGTTTGTTTTGTTGTCCAAGGCTTTTCCTGATTCCCGTTTTTTCAGCAGGGTGAACACTTGGGAAAGCCGTATAGAAAATTTTACCACCGACAAACCCGGTGAAGACGATTACCAAATCGAAAAAGCCAAAATTGCCATTGCTTCCGGTGGAATTTACGGATTGGGTCCCGGGAAAAGTGTCCAAAAACATTTTTTGCCACAATCTTCCTCCGATTTCATTTATGCCATCATTGTCGAAGAATGGGGTTTGATTGGAGGTTTGGGAGTTCTGCTGATGTATCTTTTGTTGTTTTTCAGGTTCATAGTGGCTGCCCACAAAGCCAATACCTTGTTCGGAAAATTAATGGTCGTCGGATTGGGGTTTCCAATCATTTTTCAGGCGATGATCAATATGGCCGTTGCGGTCGAATTATTGCCCGTCACGGGACAAACATTGCCACTTATCAGTAGCGGGGGAAGTTCCATCTGGATGGTGTGCATTGCTTTGGGAATCATAATCAACGTGACCAAAAAAGAAGAAGAAATTGCCCAGGAACTTAGTGAAAAAGCCAAAAGGGAAGCCGCGCTTCAAAAACTGATTGACAAACAATTGGAGGGAGAAAACCAAGAGGTGATGGAAGAAAGCAATGCCGAAAATTATTCCATCGAGGATAATACAAATAACCCAATGAATGCAGTTTTGAATAAATAATTCGTTCGAAAAATGAAAAAATTAAAATTCATGTTAAGTGGAGGCGGAACGGGAGGACATATCTATCCTGCGGTTGCTATTGCCAATGAATTAAAATCTCGTTTTCCAGATGCCGAATTTCTTTTTGTGGGTGCCGAAGATAAAATGGAAATGCAAAAAGTGCCTCAGTCCGGTTACAAAATCGAAGGACTTTGGATTGCTGGTTTGCAGAGAAAATTGACTTTGCAAAATGCGATGTTTCCTTTCAAATTGCTGAGTAGTTTGTGGAAATCAAGAAACCTGATCAAGCGTTTCAAGCCCGATGTGGTTATTGGAACTGGCGGATTTGCTTCGGGACCCTTGTTGCAAATGGCCAATACGCTGGATATTCCAACGGTGATTCAGGAACAAAATTCCTATCCTGGCATAACCAACAAATTATTGAGCAAAAAAGCCAACAAAATTTGCGTGGCTTATGAAAATCTGGATCGTTTCTTTCCGAAAGAAAAAATGATTTTGACCGGAAATCCGGTGCGCCAGGATTTGATTGACATTGAAGGCAAGAGAGCAGAAGCCCTACAATATTTCAAATTGGACAAAAAGAAGAAAACCTTGTTGGTTCTTGGAGGAAGTCTTGGAGCACGTAGAATGAACCAATTGATCGAAAAA
>JAGNPF010000251.1 GCA_017989775.1 Flavobacterium sp. | reverse complement strand
AGGAGCTCCTTCAAGAGGTAAATCGGGCAAATATTTCTATTATTACAAATGTAAGCATTCAAAGCATAATAACATTAGTGCAATTAAATCCCATAAACAACTTTTAGAAATATGGGAATTAATGAGTATTCCAGAAAAGGCACTATCTGAAATTAGGAGTTCTGCATATCATTCCATTGAAGAAAATATAAAAGCCAATAAGGACAAAATGATTGAAAAGAGGCATATGCTCGAAGAAGCGCAAGAAAAAATGTTTTCTGTTGAAGAAAAATGGATAAAAAATGAAATCTCAAAAGATACTTATGACAGATGGTATTCTACCTATAGTAGCACTATCCTTTCTTGCAAGTCCGCACTCGAACGTCTTGCTAGAACTGAAAATCATGCATATACAATTTTACAAAAAAATTTAGATATGCTAGGAAATATAAAAGAGATATACATTCAAGCAAATATTATTCAAAAAAGGGAATTTGTAAAACTGGTGTTCGACAGCAATTTATACTATCAGGATGGCATCTATCGAACACCTACTATGATCGATTCTTTGTCTCATAATCACTTGATAATGAAAGAAAAAGGATTACTTGTGTGCAATAAAAAAAGGGATGATTTTTCAATCATCCCATCCAGTGGAATCGCCGGGAATCGAACCCGGGTCCAAACAAGCAACTAAAGAGCTTTCTACACGTTTATTTCCTGAATGGATTTTCGACTTGGAGTTAGGTCAGGAACAACCGCTCTTCGCTTAGCTTCTTTAATTTCGAAATCCAGCCGAAGCTTCTGGAAATCTAGGTTTAAATTTACGATTCACCTGTATCGACCGCCATAAACCAGAGCTTTCGAGATGAATCCTGCTTTCCTACCTGGTAGGACGAGGCTAATCTTACTATGATTCAGATTATGCAGCAAGAGCGTAGTTTCCTTCGCCGTGTAAAATGTTTGAGACCTTTTATTTACGAGAATTGTCCCAGTTCTCGACGTGCTTACTTTTCAATTCGACTTGCTGTCAAAACCAGTCGACCCCATTTTTATTTTTTGCAAATATAAGGCAATAAATGCCAAATTCAATAGCAATTTCAATGCCAATATTTAAATGTTTAAATTTCAGGGATAAATTGCTACACTTCTAACTTCTCTCTAACCTCTAACTTCCCACTTCTTCATTTATTCATCTTCCACTTTAAATGGATATTCTCCAAACAAAACGGACAACTTTCGAACGGCATAAGTACTTTTGGTGTATTTGTTGGACAAGGCAATTATGGTGACGTTTTCATCGGTCAACGTGATGTAGGATGAGGTAAAACCGTGCCACCAACCGTTGTGAAAATAGAAATTCTTGCCATTGGGCCAATTGACCATTCGGATGCCCAATCCGTAATTTTTGGTTCCGGGATGTTCGTTGCTGTAACCCACATACACTTGTTCCAACAATTCAGGTTCCAAAAAAGAAGGGGAATTTCGGGCCCTGTCAAATTTCAACAAATCCCTGGGAGTGGAGTAGATGTTTTTGTCGCCGTAAACCTTGTCCAAGTAGTCAATTCCGATTTCTACTTTATTGCCTTTATAAGAGGGAGCAACTTTCTTTTTGTCTTTGTCGAAATCCAAAACAAAAGTATGGGTCATGCCCAGTGGTTTAAAAATCATTTGGTCCATCGCTTCTCTAAAGGAAAGCTTGGTAACTTTTTCGATAATCAAGGCCAACATGGCATAATTCGTATTGCAGTAAGCAAATCGGGTACCCGTTTTTTGTTCCAAACCAATGTTTTTGGTTCCCATAATGGTCAAGATGTCCTGATTGGTCAAGGTGTTGTGTCTGTCCCAAACGTTTTTGTCTCGATCCGTAAAATAGGCATAGCTTCGCATTCCGCTTCGGTGGCTCAACAACATTCTTACGGTAACCTCCGGATAGGGGAATTCTTTTAGGTAATGCGTCACTTTTTGGTCCAAATCAATTCTTTTGGCATTGACCAATTTCAAAATGGCGGTTGCCGTCAAAACTTTGCTCACCGATGCAATATGGATGGGCGTTTCATTTGTAATTGGGGTTTTGTCCCTGAAATTGGCGAAGCCTTCGTATTTTTCGTAGAGTATCTGGCCATTTTTGGCAACAAGGAAAGCACCGTTCATACTGTTGTTGGGCCAAGTTTTATTGTAAAAAGAATCTATTTTCTTTTGTTTTTCGGCAATGTAATCAGTGGTAAGTTTAGGTGATTCATTTTCTAAAGGTTTCATTTTCGGCAAGATGCCTTTTGGTAATTCGGAATCTTTTAATTCTGCCTCTGAAATTTCCTTTGTTTCGTTTTTACAGGAACTTGCAACCAATATTAGGAGCAGTATTTGTAGTATATTTGCGCGTTTGATAAGAGTCATTTTTAAGTTAGTCGAAACACAAATATATAGAATCAATCTCTTTCGACTTATCTTTTTTTTGAAAACCTTAACAGTATTGTTTTGTTTTTTTTAGGGATCCCGTTTATCCCGTTGGTTATCAGTTTTATTGCTTTGGTTGTTTTGGAATTTTGCAGAATTGGAAATACTGCTCAAGATATTGTGTTATATTTGTAACAAAAGAAGCTGTTGTGGTTGTAAAAATTTAATTTAAACATTCGAAAAACATGAAATTTGGAATTATAAAAGAACGTAAAAACTCGCCAGACAAGAGAGTCGTGTTTTCTCCCGATGCGTTGGTAGAATTAAAGCAACAGTATCCAGAACTTGAAGTGAAAGTTGAAAGTTCGGACATCAGGGTTTTTGCGGATCAAGAGTATGAAAACAAGGGAATCGAGGTGACCAACGACATTGGTGATTGTGATTTTTTATTTGGCATCAAGGAAATTCCGGTTGACTCTTTGATGCCTAATACATCGTATTTCTTTTTTTCGCACACCATCAAAAAACAACCCCACAACAGGAAACTCTTGCAGGCCATTTTGGAAAAAAACATCGATTTATACGATCTCGAAACTCTGGTCGATGCCCATAATCATAGACTTGTAGGTTTTGGTAGGTATGCCGGAATTGTGGGTGCTTACAATAGCATCAGGGCTTTCGGAATAAAATTCGAAATGTTCAAACTTCCAAAAGCGGAAACCCTTTCGGGAAAAGAGGCCTTGATTGCCCAATTGAAACGCTTGGTTTTGCCTCCATTGAAATTTGTGGTTACCGGAACCGGAAATGTGGGCAGCGGAGTCAAAGAAGTTTTGGATGCCATAAAAGTCAAGGAAGTTTCCCTGGAAAATTATTTGACGAAAAACTATGCGCAATCCGTTTACACCCAAATTCATTCCTTGGATTACCATCGCAGAATTGATGGCAAACCCTCCGATTCCAATGATTTTCGCCAAAACCCACAAGAATACACTTCAGATTTTGAACGTTTTACAAAAGTGTCCGACCTTTACATCACGGCACATTTCCACGCCAATGGTGCCCCAAATATTCTGACTCGTGAAATGCTTCAGGCCGCTGACTGCAAAATAAAAGTGGTGGGCGATATTTCCTGTGACATCGATGGCTCTATTGCTTGTTCCTTGAGAACATCTACCATTGCAGAACCTTTTTATGGTTATTTGCCCAGCGAAAACAAGGTTGTGGATGTTTTTCATCCCGCTGCCATCGTGGTTATGGCCGTGGATAATTTGCCTTGTGAATTGCCCAAAGATGCTAGCGAAGGTTTTGGCAAAATGTTTATGGAACACGTGATTCC
>JAGNPF010000250.1 GCA_017989775.1 Flavobacterium sp. | reverse complement strand
ACCTTTGGATTTGCTCATTCCCAAGAGTTGAATTGTACCGTGACGGTTAATACCCAAAAGTTGGCAAATGCCAATCAGCAGGTTTTTAAAACCTTGGAAACCTCGTTGGCCGAGTTTGTCAACAAGACCAGCTGGACAAATCAAGTGTTCAAGCAGAACGAAAAAATCAATTGTTCGATGTACATTACCCTTTCGTCCAATGATTCGGATCAATTTACGGGTACGATACAGGTGCAATCCTCCAGACTTGTGTACAACTCCACTTATGCCACGCCGGTATTCAATTTCAATGACAAAGATTTTAATTTCAGATATACCGAGTTTGAAAGCATGATTTTTAATCCGGCAGAATTTGAATCCAATTTGGTTTCCGTGGTTTCTTTTTATGCTTACATCATTTTGGGAATGGATGCGGACACTTTCGTGCCAATGGGGGGAGATTCTTACTTGGCCATTGCCCAAAACATTTCGAATGTTGCCCAACAATCCGGTTACAAAGGTTGGAGTCAATCCGACGGAAACCAGAGTAGGTATTTTTTGATAAACGACTTGGTGTCGCCAACATATAGCGAAATACGTCAATCCTCTTTCATATATCATTCCGGTTTGGACTTGATGAGCAACGATTTGAAAGCGGCCAAAGAAAAAATAAAAATGTCCCTGCTGAATGTGGGAAAGCTAAATTCGGTAAAACCAAACGCTTTTTTGTCCCGAGTGTTTTTTGATGCCAAATCAGACGAGATTGCTTCCATATTTTCGGGTGGCCCCAGTATCTCCATCACCGATTTGGTCGATGTTTTAAACAAGACTTCTCCCTTGAATTCCAGTAAATGGGCATTGATCAAGTATTAATTTGTTTTTTCAAATAGCCTCTTAAATTCCGTTTATCCCACAAAATATTAGAGATGATAACTAGCCTGTCGATAAAAAACTATGCTTTGATAGAAAAATTGTCCATCGATTTTTCAAAAGGTTTTTCGATCATAACGGGAGAAACGGGTGCAGGAAAATCGATAATATTGGGCGCTTTGGGATTGGTTCTGGGAAAAAGAGCCGATTTGACTTCCTTGAAAAACAAGGATGAAAAGTGCGTCATTGAAGCCCAATTTGAAATCTCGAAATACAATTTGCTCCCTTTTTTCGAAGCCAATGATCTAGATTACGAAGACGAAACCATCATTCGCCGCGAGATTTTGCCTTCGGGAAAATCGAGGGCGTTTATCAATGACAGTCCTGTAAATCTCCAGGAATTGCAGGAATTGAGTTTGTTCTTGATAGACATTCACTCCCAACACCAAACCCAGGAGCTTTCGGAAGAGAAAGTCCAATTCGAAATTATTGATGCCATTGCCGACAATCAATCGCTTATTTTGGAGTACCAATCTCTTTTAAAAAGCTATAAATCGGATAAATCTAAATTGAATTCGTTGCTCAAAAAACAAGCCGAATCGGCCAAGGAGCAGGAATACAACACTTTTTTGTTGGACGAATTGGTGACAGCCCAATTGAAATCTGGCGAACAAGAAATACTGGAAGCCGATTTCGAGAAACTGAACAATGTCGAAATCATAAAAGAATCCATCGATAAATCTTTGGCCGTGGCCAATGAAGAACAAATAGGAGTGTTGCACAATTTGAAGGAAATCAAGACGTCCTTGCAAAAAATCGCTTCATTCTCGCCTGAATACAATGCGATTTTGGAACGAATTACAAGCGTGACCATTGAATTTGACGACATTTCGGATGAATTGAACCGATGTGCCGAAAAACTTTTTAACGACCCCGAACAATTGGAATTGATCAGCCAGAAGTTGCAATTGATTTACAATTTGCAAAAGAAGCACCAAGTGGCCACGGTTGACGAATTAATCCAAATCCAAACCAATCTTGAAAATTCAGTATTGGAATTGGGGAACATGGAAGAGGAAATCACGACCTTGACCGATTCCATCCAACAAAAAACAATGGCTTTGGACGCTTTGTCCGATGCCATCCACAAGAAAAGAGAGGAAGCAATCCCAGTTTTGACTGGGAAACTGACCACGATTTTGGAAACCTTGGGAATGCCCAATGTGCGTTTCAAAATGGATGTCGAAAGCAGTTCCACTTATTTCGAAAACGGAAAAGACGAACTCCAGTTTTTGTTTTCAGCCAATAAAGGAACCGATTTTGGTTTGTTGAAAAAAGTGGCTTCCGGAGGGGAAATGTCCCGAATTATGTTGGCCGTGAAAGCAATTTTGGCGCAATATTCGAAATTGCCCACGCTTATTTTTGACGAAATCGACACGGGAGTTTCCGGTGAAATTGCCAATAGAATGGGAGAAATCATGAAAGAAATGAGCCAGAAAATGCAAATATTCGCCATTACGCATTTGCCGCAAATAGCATCGAAAGGAATGGCGCATTTCAAAGTTTCAAAATCCACCGTTGGCGAGGACACCCAGTCGGAATTGAAATTGTTGTCCGACGAGGAGCGAGTAATCGAAGTGGCCCAAATGTTGTCCGGCAATGTTATCACGGACTCGGCATTAAACCATGCAAAAGCCTTGTTAAACTAAAGAAATGCTTTATATTTGTGCTCTTTAAAAAGAAGAATCGATTATCCGAATATAAATAACGAATAACCATATATGATTATAGAACCTAGAATGCGAGGATTTATTTGTTTGACAGCCCACCCAGAGGGTTGTGAGCAAAATGTAAAAAATCAAATTGAATACGTACAATCAAAAGGACAGATTGAAGGAGCGAAAAAAGTGTTGGTCATTGGAGCTTCAACCGGATTTGGTTTGGCTTCGAGAATCACGAGTGCTTTTGGCTCTGGTGCAGCCACGATTGGCGTGTTTTTTGAAAAACCTCCTTTGGAAGGCAAAACCGCATCACCAGGTTGGTATAATTCGGCAGCATTTGAAAAAGAAGCCCATAAAGCAGGTTTGTATGCGAAAAGCGTCAACGGGGATGCTTTTTCAAATGAAGTAAAAAAACAAACGCTGGACTTGATAAAAGCGGATTTGGGTCAGGTAGATTTGGTTATTTACAGTTTGGCTTCGCCAGTTCGTTTACATCCGGTTACCGGAGTTTTGCACCGTTCGGTTTTGAAGCCTATCGGAGCCACTTACACCAACAAAACCGTTGATTTTCATACAGGATTGGTTTCTGAAATCAGTATCGAGCCTTGCCAAGAAGAGGATATCGCCAATACGGTTGCCGTAATGGGCGGCGAGGATTGGGCCATGTGGATGGATGCCTTGAAAGCTGAAAATCTTTTGGCGCCGGGAGCTACAACAGTGGCTTATTCCTATATTGGACCATCGTTGACCGAGGCGGTTTACCGTAAAGGAACCATCGGTCGCGCGAAAGACCACCTTGAAGCGACGGCTTTTGAAATTGCCAAAAGTTTGGAAGATGTTAACGGAAAAGCATTTGTTTCGGTGAACAAAGCATTGGTAACCCAAGCCAGTTCAGCCATTCCGGTTATTCCGTTGTATATTTCTTTGTTGTACAAAATAATGAAGGAAGAAGGAATTCACGAAGGATGTATCGAACAAATTCAACGTTTGTATCAAGATAGATTGTTTACGAACGAAGCCGTTCCCGTGGATGAAAAAGGAAGAATCCGAATTGACGATTGGGAAATGCGTGAGGATGTTCAAGAAAAAGTGGCCACTTTGTGGAAACAAGCCACAACGGAAAGTTTGCCTGAAATTGGAGATTT